>NZ_JBYCLA010000091.1:0-9532 GCF_057473665.1 Mycobacterium sp. TH-M25 | reverse complement strand
GGTGTTCAAAGAAGGCGGAAACGACGACGTCACCACGATCTACACGGGTGAAGGCGGCCCGGAGAAGTACCAGACCACGGGCCGGATCGACGCGACCGATTGGCACACCGGCCAGTCGCGGACCAACGTGCCGGTCATCATGTGCACGCACATCCAGGTGGTCTACGGCGGAAACAACATCACTTCACCGAGCACCTGCGCACAGGCCAACTTCACCTGAGCGCCGCGGCCCGACAGCTCGACGTCGGGGCACACCGACTCAGCGCGGCAGGCCGAGAAGGCGTTCGGCGGCCAGCGTCAGCAGAATCTGCTCGGTGCCTCCGGCGATCGTCAGACAACGGGTGTTGAGGAAATCCTTGACGGTGTCGTCGGCGACGATGCCGGCACCCTCGGACAGGTCCATCCGGTACTCGGCTAACGCCTGCCGGTATCGCACACCGATGAGTTTACGGACGCTGGACTGCGCCCCGGGGTCTTGACCACCTACCGCGAGTTGGGCGATGCGCTGGTCGAGTAGCGAACCGATTTGAGCGGTGATGATCAACCGTGCGAGTTGATCCTGCTGTGCGACATCAAGATTCGCCTTCGCCGCTTCGTCGAGCAGCTGTTCCATCGGGTTGCCCAGCGCGGTGCCCGCGGCCATCGCGACCCGTTCGTTGGCCAGCGTGGTCCGGGCCAGCCGCCAGCCGTCGTTGACCGTGCCGACCACCAGCTCGTCGGGCACGAATACGTTGTCGAGGAAAACCTCGTTGAACAACGCGTCGCCGGTGATCTCGCGCAGCGGCCGGATCAGGATGCCGGGCGAGCTCATGTCGATCAGGAAATAGCTGATGCCCTTGTGCTTCGCGGCGTCGGGGTCGGTGCGGGCCAGGCAGACACCCCATTGCGCCTTGTGCGCCGAGGAGGTCCACACCTTTTGTCCGGTCAACTCCCAGCCGCCGTCTGCCCGAACCGCCTTGGTGCGCAGCGAGGCCAGGTCCGAGCCCGCGCCGGGCTCGGAAAACAGCTGGCACCAGAGGATTTCGCCGCGCAATGTGGCGGGCACGAACTGCTCGATCTGCTCGGGTGTGCCGTGTTCGAGGATGGTCGGCGCTGCCCACCAGCCGATCACCAGGTCGGGCCGGGTCATGCCGGCCGACGCCATCTCCTGGTCGATCAGCAGCTGCTCGGCCGGCCCGGCACCGCGCCCGTAGGGCGCAGGCCAATGCGGCGCCAGCAGCCCGGCCTCGGCGAGCCCGGCCTGCCGTTGGTCGTCTGCCAGCGCCGCGATTCCGGCGACCGCGTCGGCAATCTCTGGCCGCAGGTCGGCAACCTCGCTGAGGTCGATAACGAGCTCGCGGCGGACACCGTCGTTGGTGAGCTCAGCGGTCCGGCGCAGCCAGCGTGCGGGCCCACCGAGGAACTGCCCGATCGCGTAAGCCCGGCGCAGATACAGGTGCGCGTCATGCTCCCAGGTGATTCCGATGCCGCCGAGCACCTGGATGCAGTCCTTGGCGTTGGCCTTGACCGCGTCGATGGCCACACCGGCCGCGATGGCGGCCGCGATGGACAGCTGCCGGGTGTCGTCACCCTGCGCGGCACAAGCAGCGTCGGCGGCAGCAACAGCCACCTGCTCGGTGCGGCACAGCATCTCGGCGCACAGGTGCTTGATCGCCTGGAAGCTGCCGATCGGTTTACCGAACTGCTCGCGGACCTTGGCGTAGCCGACAGCGGTATCTTGAGCCCAGCGGGTGATGCCCGCCGCTTCGGCGACCAGCACCGTAACGGTCAGGTCGGTCACCGGAGCGTCGATCACAGTGGCCAAAGCCTCGGTGAGCACCACCCGCGCCAGGGGTCGGGAGAAGTCGGTGGCCGGGAGCGCCTCGACGGAGACGCCCTCGGCGGCGCCGTCGAGGAGCAGCCACGTTCCGCCGGCCGGCACCAAAAGCAAACCCTCGGCCACGCCGCCTAGCACAACCGGCACTGTTCCCGACGCCGTCGAGGTCGTCTCGTCGAACTCGACATCGCTGTCGAGCCCCACCCCAGCAGTGCGTTCCCCGGTAGCCAGGGCGGCGCGCAACCGCGGGTCGGACACCACGAGGGTGGCCAGGGCCGTGGTGGCCACCGGTCCGGGCACCAACGCCCGGGCGGCCTCCTCGATCATCGCAGCCAGGTCCTCGATGGTCCCGCCGGCGCCACCGCAGTCCTCGGGAACCGCGACACCGAATAAGCCCAGTTCGGCCAGGCCGCCGAACACCGGTCGCCAGGCATTTGGCTTACCCTGTTCGATATCCCGGACCGCTCCGGTGGCGCCGGAGCCGACGGCCCAGTCGCGCACCAACTCCCGCGCCGCAAACTGTTCGGAGGTAATAGTGCTGGGGGTCATGCCCACCTGGACTCCTCGATCGACGGGTGGCGACGTTGCCGTAGGCACCACGCACAAGACTAGAACGTGTTCTAATAGTGCCAGTGTTCGATCGTCAAGTCGAATGCCATCGCAGCAGGACATCCCGGTGTCTCGGCCGCACGCAGGTGGGATATTCGCGCTGGGCATGCGTATCGTTTCGAGCGAGCGCCAAGGGAAGGAGCTGTCCGTCTGATGACCCGTTCGGCTTCGGGGCCAGTATCCGCCAACTCGGGGGAATCCTCGGGTTCGTCTTCTGCGCAACCTCGTGAGGTGATGAACGTGGCCGTATTGGCCGAGTCAGAGCTTGGCTCCGAAGCGCAGCGGGAGCGCCGTAAGCGCATCCTGGACGCGACCATGGCGATCGCCTCCAAGGGCGGCTATGAGGCTGTTCAGATGCGCGCGGTGGCCGACCGGGCAGACGTGGCGGTGGGCACGCTGTACCGGTATTTCCCGTCCAAGGTGCACCTGCTGGTGACCGCGCTCGGCCGGGAGTTCGAACGCATCGACGCCAAGACCGACCGGTCCACCCTGGTCGGCGGGACGCCGAATCAGCGCCTGAATTTCATGATCAGCAAGCTCAACCGGGCGATGCAGCGCAATCCACTACTGACCGAGGCAATGACTCGCGCCTACGTGTTCGCCGACGCATCCGCGGCCGGCGAAGTTGATCAGGTGGAGAAGCTGATCGATTCGATGTTCGCCCGTGCGATGAGCGACGGCGAGCCGACCGAGGAGCAGTACCACATCGCCCGGGTGATCTCGGATGTGTGGACCAACAACCTGTTGGCCTGGCTGACCCGGCGCGCATCGGCGACCGACGTCAGCAAGCGACTGGAGTTGGCGGTTCGGCTGCTGCTCGGCAACGGCGACACCGCTGCGGTGTAGTTCGGGGTAGAGCCGAGCGGGACTCATGAACCGGGAGATTACCGGGAATTGCACCGGTCAGCGGCGTCGCGCAGCCAACTTCGGGGGCGCGGGAGTTGCCTTCCCCGCGTCGAGATCGACGTGGGGGCGGCCTGATACTCGAACTTTGCCGCCACAACGTCGATCTCGGTGCGCAAAGGCGACCATGGCGCACCCCCCGGTGCACGCGTAACGAGACCATTAAGCTGCGAACGTGGCACGCATCGACCTCAATGCCGACTTGGGCGAGGGCTTCGGTGTCTGGCAACTCGGTGACGACGCCGCCATGCTCGGCGTCGTCACCAGCGCCAACGTCGCCTGCGGTTTTCATGCCGGCGACCCGGCCAAGCTGCTGGCGGTGTGTCGACTGGCCGCGGAGCGCGGCGTACGGATTGGCGCGCAGGTGAGCTACCGCGACCTGGCCGGCTTCGGTCGCCGCTTCATCGACGTCACACCCGAAGACCTGCTGGCCGACGTGATCTATCAGATCGGCGCCCTGCACGGGTTGGCCCGGGCGGCCGGAACCTCGGTGTCCTACGTCAAACCCCATGGGGCGCTGTACAACACGATCGTCGTCAATCGCGAGCAGGCCGGAGCAGTCGCAGAAGCAGTACGCCAGGTCGACCCCGGCCTGCCCGTCTTGGGCTTGCCAGGATCGGCGTTTTTCGACGAGGCCGGCAAACGCGGTCTGCGAACGGTGGGTGAGGCATTCGCTGACCGCGCGTATCAGGCTGACGGACAACTTGTTTCGCGGCGCGAGCCCGGAGCGGTACTCGCCGACCCGGCCGCGATCGCCGAACGGGTGCTCACCATGGTGATCGCTGGCAGCGTCACCGCCTCCGATGGTTCCAGCGTACCGCTGAACGTGGAATCGTTATGCCTGCACGGTGATTCGCCGGGCGCCGTGCAGATCGCGACGGTTGTCCGCGAGCGTCTGAGGGCCGAGGGCATTGACCTGAAACCGTTTTGCTGATGCGACAGGACATGCCGCCGATGTGGCGGCGTGCAGATCCCCGGGACCGAATTTGACGCTGTTTCTGGCGCTCGTGTCGCTGGCCGCCGTGCTGACGTGTGCGGTTACCCGTCCGCGGGGCTGGCCGGAGGCGATCGGGGCGGTACCGGCCGCGGTGTTGTTGGTCGCCGTCGGAGCGATTTCGATGCACGACGCGATGGTGGAGGCCTCGCGACTGCTGCCCGTCGTCGCATTTCTGGGCGCCGTGCTGGTGCTGGCCAAGATGTGTGACGACGAGGGCCTGTTCGAGGCGGCCGGTGCGGCGATGGCGCGTGGCCGCGTCGGCTCACAACGCCTGCTGCGACAGGTGTTCGTGATCGCGGCGGTCATTACCGCCGCGCTGAGCCTGGACGCCACGGTGGTCCTGCTCACCCCGGTCGTGTTGACCATGGTTCGGCGTCTGCGGGCACCGGTGCGGCCGCACGCCTACGCCACAGCACATTTGGCCAACGCCGCGTCGCTGTTGCTCCCGGTGTCGAACCTGACCAATTTGCTTGCCTTCAACGCGGCGCACCTCTCGTTTACCACGTTCACTGTGCTGATGACGCTGCCGTGGCTGGCCGCGGTGGGTACCGTCTACGTCGTCTTCCGAATCTTCTTCCGTCACGATCTCGAGGTGCCGCCGGAACCGCAGGAGGACCAACCCGCGCCCCCGACACCGGTGTTCGCGCTGGTCGTGGTGGCGCTGACGTTGGCCGGCTTCGTCGTCACCGAGGCGATCGACGTGGCGCCGGCCTGGGCCGCGCTGGCCGGGGCGGTCGTGCTGGCGGTACGCAACCTCGCGGCCCGGCGCACCTCGGCGGTGCAGATCGTCCGCGCCGTCAACGCGCCGTTCCTGGTGTTCGTACTCGCGTTGGCCGTCGTCGTGCAAGCAGTGATGCGCAACGGCGTCGCTGAGCGGATGGGCGGGTTACTGCCGTCCGGTTCCGGACTGCTTGCCCTGCTCGGCTACGCGGCGCTGGCCGCGGTGCTGGCCAACATCGCCAACAACCTGCCCGCAACGCTGGTCATGGTGCCGCTGGTGGCGTCGGCCGGCCCCGCTGCGGTGCTGGCCGTGCTGATCGGGGTGAATATCGGTCCGAACCTGACGTACGTAGGATCGCTGTCAAATCTTTTGTGGCGCAGTGTTTTACGCCGCTACGACGTGCCGGCAAGCGTCGGCGAGTACACCAGACTCGGATTGTTCACCGTGCCTACCTCCCTCATCGCCGCCGTGCTGGGGTTATGGGCCGCGGTGCGGCTGTTGGGGATCTAGGCGTGCCCGGGCAACTCGATAATGCGGTACGCGCATTTCTCGGGCGACCATCGGAAAACCAGCTCGACAAACCGCGGTAGCGCCGAGTGCTGTTCGAAGAAGCGCCGCGTCGTGACGACGCGAATAGCCGACGAATCAGCTTCGGCGTTGGCGGGCGATTTCGGCCAGCACCACTCCGGCAGCCACTGACGCGTTCAACGACTCGGTCGGGCCCGCCATCGGAATCGACACCACCGCATCACAGGCCTGGCGCACCAGCCGCGACAACCCCTTGCCTTCCGATCCCACCACCACCACGATCGGGCCGTCGCCGTCCACCTCGTCGACGACCGTGTCGCCCTCGGCGTCGAGCCCAACCAGTTGCAGACCTTTGTCGGCCCAATCCTTGAGTGTGCGATTGAGATTGGTGGCGCGCGCAACAGGAATCCGGGCGGCGGCGCCAGCACTGGTTCGCCAGGCGACCGCCGTCACCGAGGCAGACCGACGCTCGGGGATCAGCACGCCGTGGCCACCGAAGGCCGCGACAGAGCGGACAATGGCCCCGAGATTTCGCGGATCGGAGATGTTGTCGAGCGCGACCAGCAGAGCAGGCGGATTGTTCAGCGCCGTCTTGAGCAACTCGTCGGGGTGCAGGTAGTTGTACGGCGGCACCTGGAGCGCAATGCCCTGGTGTAAACCGTTGGTGGTCATCCGATCCAGATCATTGCGGGGCACTTCCAGGATCGCGATGCCGGAATCTGCTGCCAGCGTTACGGATTCGCTAAGGCGTTCGTCAGCCTGGGCGCCGAGTGCCACGTACAGCGCGGTCGCCGGAACTCCTGCACGCAGGCATTCCAGGACGGGATTGCGGCCCAGGACGGTTTCGGGGCCAACGTCCTTGCGCTTGACGGGACGGCGTGCCTGGGCCTTGGCTCGCTTGGCGGCCGGATGGTGTGGCCGCGCCTCCGCGGGCGGAGTCGCCCCACGACCTTCCAGTCCGCGGCGCCGTTGGCCGCCCGAGCCGACCGTAGCGCCTTTTTTCGATGTCTTGCGGATTGCGCCGCGGCGCTGCGAATTACCGGCCATCGGCATGAGCTTCCAGTGACCACTGCGGGCCGTCGCCGGTGTCGGTGACCTCGATGCCGGCATCTTTGAGCCGATCCCGGATCTCGTCGGCCAGCTTCCAATCACGTTGCGCGCGAGCCTGTTGGCGGCGTTCCAACTCGGCGCGCACCAGCACGTCGACCGCACCTAGCGCGGCCGAGGTCTCATCACGCGACTTCCATCGCTCGTCGAGTGGATCGCAGCCGAGAATGCCCATCATCGCCCGGATCGCGCCGGCCTGGGCCAGCGCGGCGTCGTGGTCGCCGGCGTCGAGCGCGCGGTTGCCTTCGGCACGGGCGCGGTGCACTTCAGCCAACGCCGCGGGTACCGCCAAGTCGTCGTTGAGCGCGTCAGCGAACCGGGCGGTCCACTGTCCGGGTTCGACGGCACCGACCCGGGTACGCACCCGATGCAGGAACTCCTCGATCCCGACGTAGGCGTTCACCGCGTCTTTCAGTGCAGCTTCGGAGAACTCGAGCATCGAGCGATAGTGCGCACTGCCCAGGTAATAGCGCAGTTCGGCGGCACGCACGCGCTGCAGCATCGCCGGGATCGCCAACACGTTGCCCAGCGACTTGCTCATCTTCTCGCCACCCAGGGTGACCCAGCCGTTGTGCATCCAGTACCTGGCGAAATTGTCGCCGGCCGCGCGACTCTGAGCAATCTCGTTCTCGTGATGCGGGAATACCAAATCCATTCCACCACAATGGATATCGAATTCGGGGCCGAGATAAGTGCGAGCCATCGCCGAGCATTCCAGGTGCCAACCGGGCCGGCCGCGGCCCCACGGCGTCGGCCAGGACGGCTCGCCGGGCTTGGCGCCCTTCCACAGCGTGAAGTCGCGCTGATCGCGCTTACCAGTCGCCGCGCCCTCGCCCTGGTGAACGTCGTCGACCCGGTGCCCGGACAGTCGGCCGTAGTCGGGGTAGCTCAGCACGTCGAAATAGACGTCGCCGCAACCCTGGTAGGCGTTGCCGGAGTCGATCAGTCGCTCGATCAGGTCGACCATCTGCGTGATGTGGCCGGTGGCGCGCGGTTCGACCGACGGCGGCAGGACGCCGAGTGCGTCGTACGCTGCGGCGAACGCCCGCTCGTAGGTCGCCGCCCACTCCCACCACGGACGGCCCGCCGCGGCGGCCTTGTGCAAGATTTTGTCGTCGATATCGGTGACGTTGCGGACGAATGCGACGTCGCAGCCGCGCGCCGTCAGCCAGCGGCGCAGGATGTCGAACGCGACGCCGCTGCGCACGTGGCCGATGTGCGGGAGCCCCTGCACGGTAGCGCCGCAGAGGTAGACGGACACGTGACCGGACCGCAGCGGAACAAAGTCACGGACGGCACCAGTTGCCGTGTCGTGTAGCCGCAGGCCGGCGCAATCGGTCACGACGTGCCAGCTTACCGGGCCGGATGAGGCATCGACGACCACCGCGGTCGCCTCGGGTCAAATGGGTACAAACCGCGCTGGATGTCCGTCACCGGCGAAATCGATGTCCCACGCTGCACACCGTCAGCCGGCGACCAGCAAAGCCGTCGCGATTGCCGCGCGACCCTCCCCGCGTCCGGTCAGACCCAATCCGTCGGTGGTGGTGGCCGAGACCGACACCGGCGCGCCCAGCACGTCCGACAGCGCCGTCTGCGCCTCGGCCCGGCGCGGTCCGACCCTGGGCCGGTTCGCGACGACCTGGACTACCGCGTTACCGACCGCAAAGCCGTGCTCGGTCAGCAGCCCGGCGACGTGGCGCAGCATCGTCATACCGGTGACACCGGCCCAATGCGGGTCGTCGACGCCGAACACCTCGCCGATGTCACCGAGGCCGGCCGCCGACAGCAGCGCATCGCACAGCGCGTGTACGGCCACGTCGCCGTCGGAGTGCCCGGCACAACCGTCGACGTCGGAAAACAGCAGACCCAGCAGCCAGCACGGTCTGCCGGCCTCGATGACGTGGACGTCGGTGCCCAAGCCGATCCGGACGTTCACTGACTCACGATCGCTTGTGCGAGCAGCAGGTCCAGCCGCGTGGTGATCTTGAAGGCCAGCGGGTCGCCGGCGACAACCTGAACCCGGGCTCCGACATGTTCGACCAGGGACGCGTCGTCGGTGAACTCGGCCGTGCCGGCCTCCCGGTAGGCCCGCAGCAACAGCTCGGTGGTGAAGCCCTGCGGCGTCTGCACGGCGCGCAGACCGGCGCGCTCGGGCGTTGCCAACACCGCGCCGTCGGCGTCGACGGCTTTGATGGTGTCCGCCAGCGGCAGCACGGGCACGACGGCCGAATGCCCGGCCCGCAGCGCTTGCACGACCCGTATCACCAGCTCAGGCGGTGTCAGGGCGCGGGCAGCGTCGTGCACCAGAACGAAATCTGGTTCCCCGGCACCGACGGCGGCCAATGCCCGGCTGACCGATTCGCCTCGATGTGCTCCGCCAGCGACGACGGTCGCGTCCCGGCCGAGGATCAGCTTTGCCCGGTCGGTGCGGTCAGCGGGCACAGCCACCACCACGTGGTCGACCACACCCGAGGACAACAGACCGTCGACGGCCCGCTCGACCAGGGTTCTGCCGTCGAGCTGATAGAACGCTTTGGGCACACGGGCGCCCAGGCGCTCGCCGGAACCAGCGGCCGGAACAACAGCGACCGTGCCGGTCAATACGGTTCCTCGAACGTCAGAAAATCGTCACGAAATCAAGAAGCGGCGGCCAGCGCCTCGTCCAGAATGTCCGATGCCCTGGCGTCGTCCGTGCTCTCGGCCAGCGCCAATTCACCCACCAGGATCTGGCGGGCTTTGGCCAACATGCGCTTTTCCCCAGCGGACAGGCCGCGCTCCTGGTCGCGGCGCCACAGGTCGCGAACAACCTCAGCAACCTTGTTGACGTCGCCGGAGGCAAGCTTTTCCAGAT
>NZ_JBYCLA010000090.1:0-4479 GCF_057473665.1 Mycobacterium sp. TH-M25 | reverse complement strand
TTTCCGCGGCCTGTGCGCTAACCACCTGGTAGGCGTGTGCATGGGCAGCGAATTGCATTGTTGTCAAGGCGGATACCTCGTCGGAGGCGGGCGGGATCAGACCGGTGGTCGGCCCCACCGCTGCGGTGTTCTGCGCTTGAAGTCTCACGCCGACGGATTGAAGGTTGTCCGCTGCAGCGGACACACTTTCCGGTAAGATGGATACGAACGACATGGTTTGTTTCCTTTGCATTAGGGCGCACGACGACGCCGCAAGCCCGAGGCGCGGACTTGCGTGAAATATGTTTCGGCGCAAGCTGATTACAGACAGCTGGCACCGCAACAGCGACCGGATCAAAATCTGCGGTCATCGATTTGTCTCGGCGGCGAAAGCCGCCGGCTCAGCTCAAGGCTGTGACGATCTTGGGTTTGGCACCCGGGTCGGGCATGGTGGCGAGCGCGACCTGGGGTGAACCCAAGTCGACTCTTTGACGCGTCTCAGCCGGCGCGTTCGGCCTGTACCGTCCACTTTTCCTCGATGCGCCCGTAGCGCCAGATCAGCAGGGCGCCGGCCCAGGTGACCACGAACAGTACAACGATGGCAAAACCAATCGTGTTGAGGTCGACACTGCTGAGCCAGCTCCAGAATCCACCGGTCCAGCCGAACTGCCCGGCCAGCAGCCCGAGTAATTCGAAGCTGCCGATGAGCAGCGCGACGATCACCGACAGACCGGTGATGGTGATGTTGTAGTAGACCTTGCGGACGGGGTTGGAAAACGCCCAGCCGTAGGCGAAATTCATGAACGAGCCGTCAATGGTGTCCAGTAGGCACATGCCCGCCGCGAACAGCACTGGCAGGCACACGATGGCATACCAGGGCAGGCCGGCGGCGGTGCTGGTGCCGGCCAGCACCAGCAGCGTGACTTCGGTCGCGGTGTCAAAGCCCAAGCCGAACAGCATCCCGATCGGATACATATGCCACGACGCCCTAACCGATTTGGTGAATCGGCCGAGCAGCCGATTGAGCAGCCCGCGACTGTTCAGCTGCGCTTCGAACTCGTCTTCGTCGTAGCGGCCGCGGCGCATCTGCGCGAAGACGCGCAGGATGCCCACCAGGATGGCCACATTGATGATGGCGATCAGGTACAAGAACACGCCCGAGATGGTGGTGCCGATCAGGCTGGTGTAGTGATGCAGGGCCGAAGAGTCCTGCTCGACGGGTCCGATGATGGCCTTGAGTCCAAAGGCGATGAGCAGTGCCAGCCCGAAAACCACCGAAGAATGGCCCAGCGAGAAGAAGAAGCCGACAGCAAGCGGCCGTTGGCCGTCGTTCATCAGTTTTCGGGTGGTGTTGTCGATCGCGGCGATGTGGTCGGCGTCGAATGCGTGGCGTAGCCCCAGTGTGTAGGCGGTCAGGCCGATGCCGATACCGAACGCTTTGTCCCCGATGCTCAAATGAGCCGGCTCGACGACGAGGAGCATTGTGCCCCAACCGATTACATGTAGCGCGATAATGATCGCGAACATCGACCCCAGTCGCAGCCACTCGTCGGGCGTCAAAGCCAAGCGTAGTCGAGGGCGCGACGGGGATGGCCTGCGGAGTGTGTTAGCGGCCATGTCGCGTCCCATCTGGATATGAACCCGGGCCAGTATCGGAGGTAAACCACTTGCAGATGATTCGCAAGGATTCTGCAAGTATTTCACAGGTGGAATTTCGGGCAGTCGGATACGCTGCAGCGCTTCGCTCAGCCCTGGAAGGTGATCAGCGGGATTGCCATTTCGACCGGGTCGCCGGCGCCATGGAAGCCGATGAGCTGAGCCACTTCCGGCGGCTCGTGGGCGCCGGCCAGCACCGCCGTGTCACCCAGACAGCTGACGACAACATCGCCGATCCGCGGCAGGTGCTCGGGTCGCACGGATCCGAGGAACCCAGCCGTGACGGCGTCGTCGCGGCTGCGCACATCGGCTCGCCCATTCAACAGCTCGCGCCAGGCGGCGATCACGTCGGACGTCGCGCCCGGCTCGGTGTGCAGGTAGCGCACCCGCGGATCGCCGGCAACGACGCGTACCCCGGCGCTCAACCGTGGATCGGCGTCAAGGTCGATTCGCTGAGATTCGGGCACATTCAACCCGCCGTGGTCCGCGGTGATCAGCAGAGCCGCATCCGGTGGCAACGCCTCGACCAGCCGGGTGAGCAACCTATCCACGTAGGCGCCGGCGGCGTGCCACTCCGGTGAGCCGACGCCGAACAGGTGCGCCGCGGTGTCGAGTACGGCGGTGTAGGCGTAGACCAGTCCGGGCTCAGCCCGCAGCTGGTCGACCACGAGCTGGGCGTAGTCGTCGTCGTTGGTCGCGGCCTGCAATTGGGCGCCACGGTATGCCGCCTCGGTGAGGCCGCTGCCGAGAAACGCCGCGGGCAGCACAGCACGAGCGCCGACGCCGGCCCATTGCAGCCGTTCGAACCATGTTGGGATGGGCTGCCATTGGCTGGGCGGCGGATCCTTACGCCACCCGATATGGTTGAGCACCCGGTCCGTCTCGGGCAGCTTGACGGTGAAACCGAGAATCCCGTGCTGGCCCGGGGCGACCCCGGTGGCCAACGACGCCAGGCTGGTCGGTGTGGTGGACGGGAAGGTGCAGGCGAGTTGATCAAGCCGGCCGGCGTCGCCGGCCAGCACCGACGCCAGCAGCGGTGCGTCGGCGGCCAGTTCCGGTAGTAGGTGCCAGCCCATCCCGTCGACGAGAACGACCACCACGCGTCGCACGTCGCCGATTCGGGCGGCCACCCCCAACGCGTCCACCGCCCCGTCGACGGACAGCAACGTAGCCGCGGCAGGCAGCACATCGCAGATCGAACCGGCCATAGCTGTCAGTCTGGCAGCCACGGGGCGCTGCGTGCGTGATACTGGACGGGTGGGCAGGCCCTCGGCTTTGGATCCGGCCGTCATCGAGCGGATCGGCGAGCTGCTGCGGGCGCACGGTCTGCGCCGAATGGCGTCGCGCATCGCGGTCCTCGCCGTGCTCGAGCCCGTCCACAGTCACCTTTCGGTGGCAGAGATCGACCGGCGGCTACACGACTGCGTGCCGTCCGACGACCAGGCGCCGGATATGGCGACGATCTACCGGACCGTGACGACGTTGGTGGATCAGGGTGTGCTGCACGCGTTGACGCTGGACGGCGGCGTCACCACCTACGGCTTGGCCACCGACCCGCATCATCACGCGGTGTGCACCGAATGCGGTTCCATCATCGAGGTGCCGGCGCGACGATTGGCCGCCGCGCTCGAACATGCGATGGCGGGCAGCTCATTTGCGCTGTCCGAGCGGGCGGGTCTCACGTTGCGCGGGTTGTGCCCACGGTGCCAGGGTGATGCGGCTGTCTGACGGCGAGCCGCTCGTTGGTGAGGTCGAGTTGACGACGGGTGCTCTCGGTCAATGCACGGACCTGTCCGGGTTGCAGCCGGCCGCACAGCCGACCCCAGTGGAACGCGATCTGGTCACCGGCTGCCACGTCGGGTATTGCGCTGTACCCATCGACCCAGATGTCGAGTGGCCGCGCCGACGGTTCGGACAAACTCAGCACCCGCCCATCCCACACCAGGCGGCGGCAAAACACCTGGATGTTCTCGCTGTCACGGGAAAGCACTGTGCCCCAGGTGATTCTGCAGTTGTCCAGCACGCTCAGCGGGTGCTCGCCGATTCCACGACCCAGAAAGCGGGTCCACGGGTAGACCCCGAATACGTGGAAGCAATGATTGCCGGCGGCCTCGCGCGCCAGCCCCGCGGTCAGGTGCGACCAGTACCGGCCGGCCTGCGGGCCGATGATCTGCAGCAGCGAGTCGAACAGTTCGCGCGGGTCGAGGTCGGCGCCGACACCGCCGCCCAGCCAATACGACTGCACCAGCCGGTAATCCAGCGGATCGGCGATGCCCGTCAGCCGCGACAGCACCCGCAGATACGGCCAGGCGCCGGAGAACATCGTTGCCGCGTGACGGACCTCGTCGAGTGATCCGTCGCGCAAGGTGGCGTCGAGCGGGGGGCCGCAGTAGCCCAGTGCGTTGGGGGCATGGGCGTAGCGCGCGAACATCTCGACACCGGCAGTGTCGAGCTCGGCGTTGACGGTCACGTGCGGCCCACCAGCTTGACCGCGTCGCGGTGCATCCGGCCGAAGTTGTAGTAGGCCGCACACGCTCCCTCGGGTGACACCATGCAGGTGCCGATCGGCGTCTCCGGTGTGCACGCGGTACCGAAAACCTTGCATTCCCAGGGCTTGAGCACGCCCTTGAGCACCTCGCCGCACTGGCATGCCTTGGGGTCGGCGACCCGCACGCCGGGCATCGCGAACCGCAGTTCGGCGTCGAACTCGGCGAAATCGTCGTGCAGCCGCAGTGCGCTTTGCGAAATGAATCCCAGCCCACGCCATTCGAAGTGTGGGCGCAGCGCAAACACCTTGCCCATCAAGGCCAACGCGGCCGGGTTGCCGTTTTCGGGGACGACGCG
>NZ_JBYCLA010000089.1:0-5873 GCF_057473665.1 Mycobacterium sp. TH-M25 | reverse complement strand
ATCGCGGCCCGGCGACCCCTGGCCATCCAGGGCACCGTGCGCGCCATGTGGGAGGCGCGGGACCTATCACCGAGCCTGCGCCAGCGGCACGGCCTGTCCTACACCCAGATTGGCAACCCCAAAGGCGACGAGCGAACCGACTCACGGACCAATAAGCGCCCCCCACGCTTCCGGTGACCTGACTCGTTGATCTGGAGGAACCATGACTAACGCGGCCATTGATCGGTTGACCGAGTTCGAGCTGCTCATCGGGGGCGAGCAGGTAGCGGCCGCCTCGGGTGCGACCTATGACAGCGTGGACCCGTTCACCGGCAAGCCCTGGGCCCGGGTGCCCGACGGTGCGGCCGTCGACGTCGACCTCGCGGTGGCAGCGGCGCGGGCCGCTGTGGAGGGGACGTGGGGGCAGCTGACCCCCACTGCTCGCGGCAGACTCATCTACCGGCTCGGCGAGGTCATCGCACGCGAAGCCGAGACCCTGGCGGAGCTGGAAGTGCGCGACGGCGGAAAGCTGCTGCGAGAGATGGTCGGTCAGATGCGCTCGCTGCCCGACTATTACTTCTACTACGCCGGGATGGCGGACAAGCTGCAGGGTGAGGTGGTGCCCACCGACAAGCCAAACTACTTCGTCTACACCCGCCACGAGCCGGTCGGGGTGGTCGGAGCGATCACGCCCTGGAATTCGCCGCTGCTGCTCTTGACCTGGAAGCTGGCCGCCGGACTCGCCGCGGGCTGCACGTTCGTGGTCAAACCCAGCGACCACACTCCGACGTCGACGCTGGCGTTCGCGAAGCTGTTCGCCGAAGCGGGTTTCCCGCCCGGCGTGATCAACGTCGTCACCGGCTGGGGGCCGCGGACCGGCGCCGCGCTGGCATCGCATCCGGGGGTCGACAAGATC
This sequence comes from Mycobacterium sp. TH-M25, assembly GCF_057473665.1. Classification (NCBI taxonomy): domain Bacteria; kingdom Bacillati; phylum Actinomycetota; class Actinomycetes; order Mycobacteriales; family Mycobacteriaceae; genus Mycobacterium; species Mycobacterium sp. TH-M25. The sequence goes on along the minus strand of NZ_JBYCLA010000089.1, from coordinate 4,978 downwards.
GCTTTCACCGGCTCGACTTCCACCGGAATCCAGGTGGGCAAGGCCGCGATCGCGAACATGACCCGGCTCAGCCTGGAACTCGGCGGGAAGTCAGCTCAGGTGGTGTTTCCCGACGCCGACCTCGACGCGGCGGCCAATGGTGTGATCGCCGGCGTCTTCGCGGCCACCGGTCAGACATGTCTTGCCGGATCGCGGCTGTTGGTACACGAGGACGTCGCCGATGCGTTGGTGGACAAGATCGTCGCCCGTGCGGCCACGATCAAGCTGGGTGACCCGAAGGATCCGGCGACCGAAATGGGGCCCGTGTCCAATGAGCCCCAATACCGAAAGGTGTTGTCGCACTTCGCCGAAGCCCGGGAGCAGGGCGCGACGATCAGGTACGGCGGTGAACCAGCAGACAACCTCGGCGGGTTGTTCGTCAAGCCGACCGTGCTCACCGGCGTCAACCCGTCGATGCGGGCGGTAACCGAGGAGATCTTCGGGCCCGTGCTGACGGTGATGACCTTCCGCGACGAGGATGAGGCCGTCGCCGCCGCGAACGCCACCGAGTTCGGTCTGGCCGGCTCGGTGTGGACCAAAGACATCCACCGGGCACACCGGGTAGCGGCCAAACTGCGGGCGGGGACTGTATGGGTCAACGCGTATCGCGTTGTAAGCCCGCATGTTCCGTTCGGCGGTGTGGGCCACAGCGGCATCGGCCGGGAGAACGGCATCGACGCAGTGAAGGACTTCACTGAGACCAAGGCGGTGTGGGTGGAGTTGTCCGGCGCTACCCGTGACCCATTCACGCTCGGCTGATATCCGACACCGGGCTTTCCAGCAAGGAGGCATATGCATGACGCCCGGATTTGCCCCCGTCGCCAGGCGGATCTGACGTGCCCACGGTGCCGGCCGGCGTGAGCGGGGCCTGGGAGTTGCCCCACGAGCTGGTCATGCTGCGTGACACGGTCCGGCGGTTCATGCACACCCACGTAACTCCACTCGAGGACACCCTCGGACACGACGCCAACGGCCTGCCGCGCGAACAGCTCGTCGAACTGCAGGCCAAGGCGCGTCAGATCGGGCTGTGGGCGCTGCAGACACCTGAGGAATTCGGCGGCGCCGGTCTCAGCGTGCTGGGCCAAGTGGTGGTGGGAGAGGAAGCGGCGAAATGCAGGATGGGAGCATTCTTTCCGGCGCTCGGTGCGTTCGGCGGCAACCCACCGAAGGTCATGTTCAGGGCGTCGCCCGAGCAGTTCGAGAAGTATGCGCGTCCGATCGTCGAGGGCAAGATGAGCAAGGCCTACACCGCGATCACCGAAGCGTCGGGGGGATCGGACCCCGCACGGGCCATTCGGCTCAAAGCCGTTCGCGCCGGATCGGATTACGTGCTCAACGGGTCGAAGATGTGGATATCGCACGCGCCTGGCGCCGACTGGGGCGTGGTCTACGCCCGAACCGGGGCGGGTCGTAACGGCATCTCGGCGTTCATCGTCGAGAGGGACACCCCCGGTGTCACCTTCAGCCGCATTGCGGTGATGGCCTCCTTCGCTCCCTACGAACTGCGTTTCGACGACGTCCGGCTCCCAGCCGACCAGATGATCGGCAAAGAGGGACAAGGGCTTTCACTGGCCACCGATTTCCTGGTGCACGGCCGCGTCATCTATGCCGCCGGTCCGATCGGTATCGCCCAGACCGCGCTGGACATGGCGTGCCGGTGGGCCAAAGACCGCGAGGTTTTCGGCGGCAAGCTCGCCGATAAGCAGGGCATTCGGTGGATGCTGGCCGACAGCGAGATGCAACTGCGCGCCGCCCGGCTGCTGGCCTACCAGGCGGCGTGGAACGCCGACCTGGGCCGAAACGTCGCGGTGGACGCGTCGGTGGCAAAGTTGGGCGCCACCGAAGCGGCCTACCAGGTGCTGGACCGCTGCATGCAGATTCACGGCGCTCTGGGCCTTTCCGACGAACTGCCGCTGGAGCGCTGGTTTCGCGATCTGCGGGTGAAAAGGCTCGGTGAAGGCGCGACCGAGGTTCAGCGTGAGGTCGTGGCTCGCGCGCTCCTGAGATAAGGTGCGGGTGCTGGGATCGTCCGCCTCATGGAGCACCGCCGTCGGCGTAGATGGTCTGGCCGGTCACGAACCCACACGCATCGGAAAGCAGGAATGCGATCAGCGCGCCGATCTCCTCGGGCTGTCCCGGGCGCTGCAGCGGGGCGTCAAAACCGAAGTCCTCGACGAGCGCCCGCTCCAGTGCCTCTTCGTAGGGATAGCCCTTGCTCTCGGCGATCACTCCGCGCAGAGCGTGCAACGCGTCGGTTTCCACCGCACCGGGGGCGACGCAGTTGGCGCGCACGCCGGACTTTCCATGGGTGCGGGCGATGCCACGGGTGAAGGCCGCGACCGCGGCCTTGAGGCTGGCGTAGGGCAGCCGCGGCTCATGCGGAGCCCGCGCCGAATAGGCGGCGGTGGTCACGATCGCTCCCCTGCTGGCCATCAGGTGAGGCAGCGCCGCCTGGACACACCGGGTGGTCGCCAATAAGACGTCACGAAACGCGTTCTCCCAGGCGTCGTCGTCGGAGTCGATCGGCATCATCCCCGCGGTGCCCATCGTGACAGCAATACCGTCCAGGCGGCCCATCAGCCCCACCGCCTGCTCGACCATCGACACCGCCGCACCGGGCCGGCTCACATCACCGGCCAACCCATACGCCGCGGCGGCGCCATCGCCGGCCAACGTTGCGGCCGCGCTGTTGGCCTTGTCCTCGTCGCGTCCCACTACGACGACCGCGGCACCCTCGGCCGCCAGCGCGCGCGCTCCCGCAAGGCCCATGCCGGCGGTGCCGCCGACGACGACGAAGCCTTTACCACCCACCCGCAGATCCAACGCGACCTCCTGCAGTAGACGTGACCGTCAGAACCCTTGATCCACAGTGCGGCTGCCCGTCCGGGGCCGACCGGACACCTCACCATCACAGCCGCTCAGCCGCCGGCGGTATTGCCGCCGAAGTGACACCAATGCCAGAATAACGGGCCGATGGCCGCGATCAACCAAGGACCGCACGCATGACACTGCCTGATCTCGTCCTCGTCCACGGCGGCGAACACGCTGGAGACTGTTGGGATCTGACGGTCGCGCAGCTGTACCGGCTCGAACCGCGGCTGCGAATCCTCGCGGTGGACCTTCCCGGCCACGGGGCGAAGCCGGGTGATCTGGTGACGGCCACCGTCGGCGAGTGGGCGGACTCGGTCGTCGCCGACATCGAGGACGCGGGCCTGGGCGACATCGTCATCGTCGGCCACTCGATGGCCGGCGTGACGGTGCCCGCCGTCGTCACCAAGCTGGGTTCGGCGCGGGTTCGGGAGATGATCCTGGCGACCGCGTTCGTACCACCGCAGGGGAGAGCGATCGTGGACACCCTCGGCGGTCCGCTGGCCTTCTTCGCGCGTCGGGCCGCCAGCACCGGCAAGCCGACCAAGGTTCCGAAGGTCGCTGCCAGATACGCGTTCTGCAATGGCATGACCCGCGAGCAGCGGACGTTCACTCTTTCGCGGCTCTACCCGGAATCAGCCCGAATTCCGGCCGAGCCGGTCGACCGTAGCAGCCTGCCCGGGGACGTGAGGCGGACGTGGATCCTGACAACGCGCGACCGAGCCCTGTCGGTGCAGTCACAGCGCGACAGCATCAACGCACTCGGTGGCGTGCACCAAGAGATCCCCGTCGCGGCGTGCCACGAACTGATGATCAGCCATCCGGAAGTATTGGCACGGATCCTCATCGAACGATGCCGCTCCTGGCAACGCGACTAGACCGACACGTACCGCGGTCGGGCTCCCGACTGACCCGTTATACCGATATCTATTTAACGGTATAGACTGGCCCGGCCGGCCGGGTCACCGTCGGCGTTCGCCGTCCGACGACCAAGGGAGAGACATGGGAACAGCACCGTCCCGCGCAGTGATCGTCGCCGCCGCCCGCACGGCGATCGGCACTGCGCGCAAGGGCACATTGGCCAATGTGGACGCCAAAGATCTCGCGAAGCCGATTGTCGCTGCGGCCATTGACCGATCCGGGCTGGCCGCCTCGGACTTCGAGGACCTGGTGATCGCCGAGAGCCTGCAGGGCGGCGGGGACAGCGCCCGGTATATCGCGGTCGACCTGGGGCTCACAGAGATTCCCGGTATGGCCGTCAATCGGCAGTGCGCGTCCAGCCTGACTGCCATCGCCGTGGGCGCGGGTCAGATCGCCTCGGGGATGAGCCGTGCGGTGTTGGCTGGCGGGATGGAATCCTGCTCCACCACGCCGCTTCTGCGTAAGCGCAAGCCCTTCACCACCGGCAAGTCCGCGGAGGACTACCAGGATCCGTGGATGCCGCTCTCGCACCCGCCCGCCGACGATGCGCCCGCAATCGACATGTCGATCACCGTGGCGCACAACTGTGCGGTGCAGTACGGCATCACCCGGCAAGACCAGGACGAGTGGGCGCTGCGCTCACACCAGCGCGCGATCAAAGCCATCGACGCAGGTTCGTTCCTCGACGAGATCGTGCCCATCGAAGTGCCCCAAGCCGACGGCTCGACGGTCGCGTTCGCCGAGGACGAGCATCCCCGGCGGGGCACCACGCTCGAGGTGCTGGCGGGCCTGAAGGTACTGCACCCGGAGATCGACGGTTTCACCGTCACCGCGGGAAAGTCCTCGGGCATCAACGACGCGGCCGCGGTGGTCGCTCTGGCAGCCCCCGGCTCGCAGGTCGCTCCGCTGGCCAATGTGCTCTCGTGGGCCGCGGTCGGTGTGGCACCCAACCGCACGGGCAGTGGGCCGATCACCGCGATTCCCAAGGCACTTGAGCTGGCCGGCCGCACGATCGATGACGTCGCACTCTTCGAGATCAACGAGGCCTTCGCCGCGCAGGCGGTCGCCTGCGCGCGGGAACTGAAACTCGACGAGGAGATCGTCAACGTCTACGGCTCGGGCATCAGCCTCGGCCACCCGATCGCGGCCA
>NZ_JBYCLA010000088.1:0-4621 GCF_057473665.1 Mycobacterium sp. TH-M25 | reverse complement strand
CATCCGAGAGGTCATGCAGTTCGAGCATCGACCCGACCCGGAAATCAAGATCGGGGTTGAGCCGCTGCGCCTGCGCCACCATCCCCGCAGATAGGTCGATCCCGAACGGTTCCACTTCGAGATCGCGAAGCATCGCGGCGGTTGCCCCAGTCCCACACCCGACATCGGCTACCCGGAGGCTTCCGGTCGCGCGCACCAGCCCTGCGAACCCGGCGATCACAGCACGGTCCAGCGGCTTGCCGTCGAGGTGGCGATGGAACCGCTCGGCATAGGCGGCGGCGGTGGCGTCGTAGCCGTCCCGGGTATCGGCTAAGAAGGTGTCATCGTCGCCAGGGTTCCTGGCCAATCCAGGCGGCTCAGCAGCGATCGGTGTCCCCTGGTGGAATCGGATCACTGGTGTTGCCGGGCTGGTGTCCCAGATAGAGGAGTAGCGGCTGCGACGGCCCGGTTCCCCGACGGTGTAGGTCACCAGGACCAGATTGTCGGCGATCCGGGTGAACTTCCACTCGCCAGTTTCCGGTGCTGGTCGCGGCTGCTCGGTCGCGAACCTGGCGATGACGTCGGAGCGGGTCAGCCGCCGTCCGCTGCGGCCGATCTCGATGAACTCGGGATGTAGCAGGTTCTCGACCTCGTCGCGGTTCCGGCGGACTACCGAGGTCAGCAGGGCGGTTTCCGCGGCTTCGATCGCGGTGAACCCAATATCCGGCGAATCCGGCATATGACCCTCTCGTGTTCCTGGGGATAGCCGATTGCCCGTCGCGGATCCGATCGGGGTGGAGTGAGCTAGGGATTCAACCGCCCGACTGTGTGCTGGATAAGGTAACGCATGGCCGAACACGCGGTGGTGATCGTCGGCGCTGGCCCGACCGGGCTGATGTTGGCGGGCGAGTTGGCGCTGGCCAAAGTCGACGTTGTCGTCGTCGAACGGCGAACATCACACGACCTGGATGGTTCGCGGGCCGGTGGGATGACCGCTCGGACCATTGAAGTCCTCGATCAGCGTGGTATCGCCGGGCGGTTCGTCGCACAGGGCTGGACCGGTCAGATCGGGCACTACTCGATGATCCCGCTGGACATGGCGGACCTGCCTACACGGCACAGCTACGGCCTGGGGTTGCCGCAGTACCGCATCGAGCGCACCCTGGCCGACTGGGTCGCCGAGTTCGGCGTGCCGATCCACTACGGCGCCGAGGTCACCGGTTTCACCCAGGATGACACCGGTGTCGACGTGGCACTCTCGGATGGAGGAGTGTTGCGGGCGGGCTATCTCGTCGGCTGCGACGGTGGGCGCAGTCTGGTCCGCAAGGTGGCTGGTATTGAGTTCGCCGGGTGGGATGCGTCGATCAGCTGCCTGTTGGCCGATGTAGAAGCGGACGCCGAGCCGCCCTGGGGCGCGCACCGCCACCGGGACGGATTCCACACGTTCTTCAGGTTGGCGGACGATGGTCCGGTCCGGGTGATGGTCAGCCAGCCCTATCGTGGCCAATCCGGCGAACCCACCCTGGGGGATGTGCGGGAGGCGCTGATCGGTGCGTGTGGAACCGATTACGGAATACGCTCCGCCGCCTGGGTGTCGAGGTTCACCGACGTGACCCGCCAGGCGGTGTCCTACCGTGACCGTCGGGTGCTGCTGGCCGGAGACGCCGCGCACGTGCATTTCCCGGTCGGCGGGCAGGGTCTCAACACCGGCGTCCAGGACGCGGTGAACCTCGGCTGGAAGCTGGCCCAGGTGAGCAACGGGGGGTCCCCGGAAACGCTGCTGGACACCTACCACGCCGAACGGCATCCGGTGGCAGCGCGGGTGTTGCACAACACGATGGCGCAGACCGCGCTCGCCGGGCCGGGGGAGCGAGTCGATGCCTTGCGCGACGCCATGGCCGAATTGCTTGCCTTGCAGGAACCACGCACCCGGATCGCCGCCATGATGTGCGGCTTGGATATCCGCTACGACCTCGGCGACGGCCACCCGCTGTTGGGCCGTCGTATGCCCGACCTTGATGTGGTCACCTCCGAGGGCCACACCCGGGTTTTCACGCAGCTGCATGAAGCGCGCTGGGCCCTACTGAACTTCGGTGAGCCCACCGGTCTCGACGTCTCAGCGTGGGCAGATCAGGTGTTGTTGATCGACGCCACCGACACCGGGAGGTGGGAACTACCGGTCCTGGGCGAAGTGCCAGCCCCAGCAGCCGCGTTGGTCCGACCCGACGGCTACGTTGCCTGGGTGGGCGACGGCACCGACGCTGGACTGCACGAGACGCTGACCGCCTGGGCCGGTTCTGCCCCGATCAAGACCTCCTGACCCGCACAGTCGGGCTTGGTCTGGTCGACCAACTCGACCGTGGCTGACTCGCATTCCCGGAGAGGCGAACGGCGCGTCCCGCCTGCTACTGTCGTGACAACGGCCGGATTCCCTGGTGCAGTCGGATGTCCAGGTTGAGTGCCGTTTTTGAAATCGCAACGCCGCGTGACCAAGTTCGCGGCTCGCTAATCAGCGAATGGCCGACCCGCTGTCGGATTTGCCACGTGTCCGTTCCATCGAGGAAGCGGCTATGCCGTCGACTACACCGATACCAGGCAGCCGAATCGTCAGTACCCGCAAGTGAACCCACTACCAGGAGGCACCCCATGACCACCCCGCCCCGCGTCACAGTCGGGCCCGAGCGAGCACTGCTGGAGAACATGCTCGACTACAACCGCGCCGCCCTAACGGAGGTAGTCGACGGACTTACCGAGGAACAGGCCCGTCGCCACCTCGTTTCATCGGCGACCACGCCAATCGGGCTGATCAAGCACGCTGCCGCAGGTGAGCGGATATGGTTTCAGCACTATCTGGCCGGGTTGCCCGAAGCCGAGTGCGACGGGTACGCCGGGCGCGGCGAGGGCAGCTTCATCGTCTCCGCCGCCGAGACACTCGCCGATGTCATCGCCGAGTTCCAGCGGGCGAGCGCCACATCGCGCACCATCGCCGCACGATACGACCTGGACCATGTCGTAGACCACCCCCGCGCCGGAAGCGTGAGCCTTCGATTCATCTACCTACTCGGGATCGAAGACTTCGCACGCCACGCCGGACATGCCGACATCCTGGCCGAACAGCTCACACGCCCACGCGATTGATCCTTCGCCACAGAACCGTAGGTCATTCGATTCGACGGTGGAGTCTGCGGTCTGGGAGGAAGACAGCACTCGGGGCACGGCGGCACCGTGGATAGGTCGCCGCTGGTTACCGTGGCGGTCATGGGCGCGGTCGATGCGGCGAGACGATAACTAGATGAGAACCTGGCTCAGCTGGCCGCACAGCACGGGGTCCCGGCAGCAGCGGCCGGAATCCTCGTGGACGGCGAGATAGCCGATGCGGCGATCGGAGTGTCTCAAGCGCGTGCCCGAGTTCCTGGCCGATGACGAACCGCATCTCGTCGTGCGTCATCAGGTCGGACAGACCCGAGGTGACGACGATGAAGGGCTTGTCGATCCCGATCGTGTAGCCGTTTGCCACCGGCGACTGGATGACAAACAGCTCCGGCTTGGCTTCGGCGTCCAGTACGGCGACGCACTCATCGAGATCTGCGAACTGACGCGGGCCCACCCCACCGCGGAGCTGGCCAGGTACATCAGCCGGTGTTGGCGTTCGCGCAACATGCCGGAGAGCAGCTTGAGCACCTGGTCGAAGCCCCTGAGTCGGCGCAGCGCGGTGAGCGCTGTACGGTCGGCCGGGTGTTCCCAGGCGTGGGAGCTGACGCCGGGGAAGGTCGTCGGTGCTGTGGCAGGTAGCGGAGTCATTTAGCGGTGGCCTTGCCATCCGGTTGCTGCCGAAGGCTACGGGAGGGTTACCGGGTCGGGGCGGGATAGCGTGATCCGCACTGGTCGCGCTTCCCTCTCAGGCATTGTGTGTCGAACGGTATGATGGTCGGTTGTGAGCGCAGACGAATACCACAGCTCGCACCCGGGCGAGGAGGCGAGGGAGGTCAACGGCGTTGAACTGGAACCGGTTTCGTTTCCGATCGACACGCACTACGCGGTCGACTCGACGGACGACCTCCGATCGCTGGTGCCGCCGAGCGGATCGCGCATTGCAGCGTTGACCGACCAGTTGCATAGATCGCAGGCCAATCTGGAGTCGACCGCGGCCCAGTTCACCGAGCTGGCCTCGGCGATCCCCGGTGACTTGAGCGATCGCCTCTCCGGAATCCTCACCAAGGCCATGGCGGAGGCCGACGACATTCGGGCCGAGGCGCGTCGGTTCGCCCAAGAGATTCAGGGGTCGGCAGAGAAGCAGGCCACCGAGATCCTCGACCAGGCCAGGGCGGAGCGACGGGCGGTCGCCGAGCTGCGTGCCGAAGTGGAAGCGCACCGGAGGCAGATCCAGGTGCACGCCTCACGGCTGCGCGAGCAGGCCATTTTGAGTGCGGTCGAGATGATGAAGGAAGCCGAAAGTCAGGCGGCGGAGATCCTGACTCGGATGAACAGCAATATCAATATGCACGTTGCCGAGGCCCAAACACGCTTGAACGAACTAATGCAGGCGCGGTCGAAGATCATGGATCGGATAACTGATTCGGCGTCACGGCAGAATCAAACACGGTAGCGGGCACAAGGACGTGCCGGCGCCAGGGAATGGTAA
>NZ_JBYCLA010000087.1:0-7542 GCF_057473665.1 Mycobacterium sp. TH-M25 | reverse complement strand
TAGTGCGCGGAATCATGGGCGGCGCCGTCGTCGTGAGCCTTGGCGGTGAACTGATCGATCAACTCGTTGGCGGCGCCGGCCCGCGCCGTCGCCTCGCCGACTGCGCGCAGGTTGTTCTGCCAGGCCGCACCGGGGGCGCCGGTGAACACCGTTGGCGCGATGCCCGCCAAATCCGCGTACAGCTTCGGTGTCAGTGCTTGCGAGCCCAGAATCAGGTCAGGGTTGGCGGCCTTGATCGCGCCGAGGTCAGGCTTGCTGCGGGTGCCCACGCCCGGCGCCTTGTGCACGACCGTGCCCAAGTACGACGGCTGGTCCGAGGAGCCGTCCGGCAGCGCGGCCCCGACGATGCGGGCCTGCAGACCCAGTGCGCACAGCGCGTCGAGCTGGTCGCCGGCGAGCACGACGATGCGTTGCGGGTCCTCGGGTACCTGGACGGTATCGGGCTGGACTCCGGCCGCGTTGTGCGCGATTCGCGGCGACACTGCAGCGTCGAGGCCGGCCGGTTCGGGGGCGCACGAGTCGTCGGGCCGGCGCTGGTTGCCCAGCACGCCCACACCGGCGATCTGGGTGGTGCTGGTGATCACCGACGCCGAGGGTGCTGCGCCGCCGGGGGAACCCGAGGTGCAACCGCCACACGCGGCAATGCAAGCCGAGGCCGTGATCGTGGCGGCCAGCGCGAGTCGTACACCCCTGAGCGGCACGGCTCCGACGTTAACATCTGAGCAGGTGAAGCCGACTGCAGCGAGGCCGGGCATACGTGGTCACCCGCAATTACGACAGTTTGTAGGACCTGTCCGACGCCGCGCCCATTCGCAGGCTAGACTCGAAAACCTGATCGCGGTTGTCCTGCTCGACGTTTGGAGGCGCTCTTGACTGCCGAAGCCCCCCCCTTGGGAGAAATCGAGGCTAGTCGCCCGTACCCGGCCCGACTCGGGCCCAAAGGCAACCTGATCTACAAGCTGATCACCACGACCGATCACAAGCTGATCGGGATGATGTACGTGGTCACGTGTTTCGCCATGTTTTTCATCGGCGGTCTGCTGGCGCTGCTGATGCGCGCCGAGCTGGCAGAGCCTGGGCTGCAGTTCTTCTCCAACGAGCAGTACAACCAACTTTTCACCATGCACGGCACGATCATGCTGCTGCTGTATGCGACGCCGGTCGTGTTCGGCTTCGCCAACCTGGTGCTGCCACTGCAGATCGGGGCCCCGGACGTGGCGTTCCCGCGGCTCAATGCCTTCTCCTACTGGCTGTTCTTGTTCGGCGCGTTGATCGTCCTGAGCGGTTTCATCACCCCGGGGGGTGCCGCGGAATTCGGCTGGACCGCCTACACCCCGCTCAGTGACTCCATCCATTCACCCGGCGCCGGCGGCGACCTGTGGATTACCGGTCTGATCGTTGCTGGTCTGGGCACCATCCTGGGCGCGGTCAACATGATCACCACCGTGGTGTGCATGCGGGCCCCGGGCATGACAATGTTCCGGATGCCGATCTTCACCTGGAACGTCCTGGTGACATCCATCCTCATCTTGATCGCATTCCCGCTGCTGACCGCGGCACTGTTCGGACTGGCCGCCGACCGGCAGCTCGGCGCCCACATCTACGACCCGGCCAACGGCGGGGTTCTGTTGTGGCAGCATCTGTTCTGGTTCTTCGGCCATCCCGAGGTCTACATTGTCGCCCTGCCGTTTTTCGGCATCGTGACCGAGATCTTCCCGGTGTTCGCCCGCAAACCGGTCTTCGGCTACACCACGCTGGTGTACGCGACGCTGTCGATCGCGGCGCTGTCGATTGCGGTGTGGGCGCACCACATGTTCGCCACCGGCGCGGTGCTGCTGCCGTTCTTCTCCTTCATGACTTATCTGATCGCGGTGCCGACCGGCATCAAGTTCTTCAACTGGATCGGCACGCTGTGGAAGGGCCAATTGACCTTCGAGACGCCGATGCTGTTCTCGCTGGGCTTCCTGGTCACCTTCCTGCTGGGTGGTCTGACCGGCGTGCTGCTGGCCAGCCCGCCGCTAGACTTCCATGTCACCGACAGCTACTTCGTGGTCGCGCACTTCCACTACGTCTTGTTCGGCACCATCGTGTTCGCCACCTACGCCGGCACTTACTTCTGGTTTCCGAAGATGACCGGCCGGCTACTCGACGAGCGGTTGGGCAAGCTGCACTTCTGGCTGACGTTCATTGGGTTCAACGTGACATTTTTGATCCAGCACTGGCTGGGTGACATCGGTATGCCACGCCGGTACGCCGATTACCTGCCAACCGATGGGTTTCAGCCTTACAACGTCGTGTCGACGATCGGCGCATTCATCCTCGGCGTTTCGATGATTCCGTTCGTCTGGAATGTCTTCAAGAGCTGGCGCTACGGCGAAGTAGTCACCGTCGACGACCCATGGGGTTACGGCAACTCGCTGGAGTGGGCGACCAGCTGCCCGCCGCCGCGGCACAACTTCACCGAGCTGCCGCGCATCCGCTCCGAGCGCCCCGCGTTCGAGCTGCACTACCCGCACATGATCGAGCGGATCCGGGCGGAAGCTCACGTCGGTCGGGCGCACGGCCCCTCTGACGGCGACGTCACCCGAGCCGACGACATCAACGTCCGCACGTAATGCCTTATCGCGGAGACAATCTGGGGTGAGTATCCCCCGCAAGGTGTCGGCGCTGATCACCGTCACCGGTCACGACAAGCCAGGCGTGACGTCGGCCCTCTTCGAGGTGCTGTCCGCGTACAAGGTCGAATTGCTCAACGTCGAGCAGGTGGTGATCCGAGGCCGGCTCACGCTGGGCGTGCTGGTGACCGCCGCCGCGGACGTCCTTGACGGCCAACCGTTTCGGGACGAGATCGAGTCCGCGATTCACGCGGTGGGCCTCGACGTCGCCATCGAGCGCAGCGACGATCTGCGGATCATCCGCGAACCCTCGACGCACACCATCATGGTGCTGGGACGTCCGATCACCGCAGAGGCGTTCGGCGCGGTGGCCCGTGAGGTCGCCGCGTTGGGCGTCAACATCGACCTGATCCGCGGGGTCTCCGACTATCCCGTCACCGGTCTCGAGCTCCGGGTCTCGGTGCCGCCCGGTGTCGGGGGACGGCTGCAGGAGGTGCTGACGCGGGTCGCCGGCGACGTCGGTGTCGACGTCGCGCTCGAGGACTACAGCATCGCGCGTCGGGCCAAACGGCTCATCGTGTTCGACGTCGACTCGACGCTGATCCAGCAAGAAGTCATCGAAATGCTCGCGGCACGCGCAGGCGCCGAACACGCGGTCAAGGCGATCACCGATGCCGCCATGCGCGGCGAATTGGACTTCGCCGAGTCGCTGCACCAGCGGGTCGGCACACTGGCCGGCCTGCCCGCCGAGGTGCTCGACGAGGTCGCCGCAGACGTGGAGCTGACCCCGGGCGCGCGGACCACCATCCGCACGTTGCGTCGGCTGGGCTACCACGTGGGTGTGGTGTCCGGTGGCTTCCGGCAGGTCATCCAGTCGCTGGCCGACGAGCTGATGTTGGACTTCGTCGCCGCCAACGTGCTCGAAGTCGTCGACGGCAAACTCACCGGGCGGGTGGTCGGTGAGATCGTCGACCGCGCCGGTAAAGCCAAGGCGCTGCGCGACTTTGCCAGTCAGGTCGGAGTCCCGATGGCGCAGACGGTCGCGGTCGGTGACGGTGCCAACGACATCGACATGTTGTCCGCTGCCGGCCTGGGCATCGCGTTCAACGCCAAGCCCGCACTGCGAGAAGTCGCCGACGCGTCGCTGAGCCACCCCTACCTGGACACGGTGCTGTTTCTGCTCGGCGTGACGCGCGGTGAGATCGAGGCCGCCGACGCACTCGACGGCGTGGTGAGCCGCGTCGACATCCCGCCTAGTTGATCGCACGCATGCTGGGCGTGGGTCGTTGCGGGCTAACGAACCACACCACCTGTCACACCAGTAACCGAAGTTGGTGGCACTCATCTTTTTGAATTGTGGTCGAAGCGGTATCACCCCGGCGGTGATATCGCCCGTGGTCAGAAAACGAAAAAAGAGTGTGTCCACCCAGCCCGAGGTCAACGGGGCTGGTGTGACTCACGGTGCCATCAACGCTCGTACCGTCGAAGGGCGGCGTCGTAGGTCGCTGCTCATCCCGCCGCAATGGTTGCTCGGCCGGTACGGCACGATGGTCGGGTGGCCGACGAGACAAGTGAGGCAGTCGACCCCGACCTGCTGATCGACTTCACCGACGTATCGTTGCGTCGCGACGGCCACACCCTGGTTGGGCCGGTGACCTGGTCGGTTGAACTCGACGAACGCTGGGTGATCATCGGGGCAAACGGCGCCGGAAAGACGTCGTTGCTACGTATCGCCGCGGCCGCCGAGCATCCCACGTCGGGGGTTGCCCACGTGCTGGGCGAGCGGCTCGGCCGCGTCGACATGTCCGAGCTCCGGTCGCGGGTGGGGCTGAGTTCTTCCGCGCTGGCACAGCGCATTCCCGGTCACGAGATGGTCCGCGATCTGGTCGTCTCGGCAGGGTATGCGGTGCTGGGGCGGTGGCGGGAGCGTTACGAAGACGTCGACTACCACCGCGCGGTGGACATGCTGGAGAGTCTGGGCGCCGAACATCTTGCCGACCGCCGCTACGAAACGCTGTCCGAGGGCGAACGCAAGCGCATCCTGATCGCCCGGGCGTTGATGACCGACCCCGAGTTGCTGCTGCTCGACGAGCCGGCCGCCGGTCTCGACCTGGGCGGACGCGAGGAGCTGGTGGCACGGCTGACCGACCTGGCCGCCGATCCCGACGCGCCCGCGCTGGTCCTGGTCACCCATCACGTCGAGGAGATTCCGCCCGGCTTCAGCCACTGCATGCTGCTGTCAGAGGGGCGGGTCGTCGCGGCGGGATTGTTGACTGACGTGCTGACCGCGGAGAATCTGTCCGCGGCGTTCGGCCAGTCGATCGACGTGGACGTGATCGACGGGCGTTACTTTGCCCGTCGCACCCGCACCCGCGCGGCACACCGGAGGCGCTCATGACCGAGGACACATTCGTTCCGCTGCCGGTGCGCCCGGCTGCGACGGTGATGCTGTTGCGTGCGGGCCCGAATGGCGGGGAGGGAATAGACGTCTTCCTGATGCGACGCCACTCCAAGATGGAGTTCGCCCCGGGAACCATGGTGTTCCCCGGCGGTGGTGTCGACGACCGCGATCGCAAACCCGACATCGCGTGGGCTGGACCGCCGCCGCAGTGGTGGGCTCGGCGCTTCGGCACCGACACCGCGTTGGCCGCCGCACTGGTGTGCGCCGCCGCCCGTGAGACCTTCGAGGAATGCGGCGTGTTGTTCGCCGGCCCGGCCGACGACCCGAATGGCATCGTTCGCGACGCCTCGGTCTACGCCAACGCCCGCCGTGACCTGGACGACAAGACTCTGTCGTTCGCCGACTTCCTGCGTCGGGAAAATCTGGTGCTGCGCTCAGATCTGCTGCGGCCGTGGGCCAATTGGGTCACGCCCGAGGCCGAGCGCACGCGCCGCTACGACACCTATTTCTTCGTCGGCGTGCTACCTGAAGGTCAGCGCGCCGACGGCGACAACACCGAATCCGACCGCGCGGAGTGGACGACGCCGCAGGCCGCCATCGCCGACTTCGAATCCGGCCGTTGCTTCCTGCTGCCACCGACCTGGACCCAGCTGGATTCGCTGAACGGGCGCACGGTTGCCGAGATATTGGCCGTCGAGCGGCACATCACGACGGTGCAACCACACCTCGAAATCGACGGCGACAATCTCAACCTCGACTTCTTCGACTCCGACCGCTATCACCGCGCCCGCAAAGCCGGCGGACTCAAGTGGCGGCATTGAACGAGTTCGTCGGCGTGCACCTGGACCCCGGCCATCCGGGAATCGGGGCGCTGGTGCTCTCCCGGCCGCCGACCAACGCGCTGACCAGACAGGTGTACCGGGAGATCGAGCAGGCAGCGGACGAGGTGAGCCGTGACGAGAG
This sequence comes from Mycobacterium sp. TH-M25, assembly GCF_057473665.1. Classification (NCBI taxonomy): domain Bacteria; kingdom Bacillati; phylum Actinomycetota; class Actinomycetes; order Mycobacteriales; family Mycobacteriaceae; genus Mycobacterium; species Mycobacterium sp. TH-M25. Next base: position 1,563 of record NZ_JBYCLA010000087.1, on the reverse strand, counting down.
TGTCTCCGCGGTCATCCTGTTCGGCGGCCATGAGATCTTCTCTGCGGGTGACGACATGCCGCAGTTGCGCACGCTGACCGCGGCTGAAGCCGAGAGCTGGATCCGGGTGCGCCGTGCCGCTGTCGACGCCGTCGCGGCGATCCCGAAGCCCACCGTCGCCGCGATCACCGGATACGCGCTGGGAGCGGGCCTGGGTCTGGCGCTGGCCGCCGACTGGCGGGTCAGCGGCGACAACGTCCGGTTCGGTGCGACGGAAATTCTGGCCGGGCTGGTTCCCGATGGTGACGGCATGGCGCGGTTGGCCCGCACGGCCGGTATGAGTAAGGCCAAGGAACTGGTGTACAGCGGCCGCTTCTTTGACGCCGAGGAGGCGCAGGCGCTGGGGTTGGTCGACGAGGTGGCGGCCCCCGACGGGGTGTATGACGTGGCCGTGGCCTGGGCCGACCGTTTCGTCGGCGTGCCTCGCGTCGCGCTCGCCGCCGCCAAGGCCGGCATCGACGACCCGCACACGCTGGCGCCGTCCGCGCGGTGGGATGCGGAGCGCCGCCGCTACCTTGAGGTCTTCGACGCCAATCTGAGGCGGCCGCCGGGCGCGACGACGTAAAGAAAATCTGAGAAAAGCCTTTGCAAAGGTTGAGAGTTGCCCGCTAGTATGAGCTGTCTCACATCAACTGGAGGCCTCGGAATTGATGCGTTTGAATCGCGTACTCGGCGTTGGTGTGGCTGTCGGTAGCGTTTTCGCGTTCGGAGCAGCCTCGCCCGCGCACGCCGACGATTTCGGCCTCGGCGACGTGATCAGCAACCTCGTCGCCGGCGCGAGTTCGGCCGCCCTCGGCAGTTCGGGTGTCGACCAGGCGCTCGCCGCCACTGCCTCCAGCACGGAAACCCTCTCCGAGGGGGCCCTGTTCCAGCAGTACGTCTACGACCCGCTGCACACCGCCGTCGAGGACTGGATCAGCAGTTCGTTCGGTGAGCAGATCGACAACGTGGTCAACACGACGTCCGGGGAATTCCTGATCGGCAACGGCGCGCCCGGAACCGAGCAGGATCCGACCGGCGGCGCCGGTGGGTTGTGGTTCGGTGACGGCGGCAACGGCTGGAACAGCGATGAAGCCGGTGTCGCCGGTGGATCCGGCGGCGATGCTGTCGGCTTCTTCGGCAACGGCGGTGACGGGGGCGACGGCGGCGCCGGCGCAAACGGCGGTGACGGCGGTGACGGCGGATCGCTATTCGGCATCGGTGGCAACGGTGGCAATGGCGGCGCAGGCTCCGGTGGTTTGCCGGCTCTCGGCGGGGCCGGCGGCGATGCCGGCGTGTTCGGCATCCACGGCATGGTCGGCGACTACGGCACGAGCACCGACGCTGTCACGAGCACCGGCTCCTCGGACCTCGAATCCCTCGGTACCACCGGCAGTTGGATCACCAACAGTGACGGCCAGGTCGTCATCCTGCACGGGCTCAACGAGGTCTACAAGGTGGCACCCGGTGAGCCCGCCGCCGACGGTTTCGGCGCCAACGACGCTGCCTTCCTCGCCGCCAACGGATTCAACGCGGTCCGGGTGG
>NZ_JBYCLA010000086.1:0-4863 GCF_057473665.1 Mycobacterium sp. TH-M25 | reverse complement strand
CTGAATCCCAGCAAGTCCGGCCAGCCCAGTCAACCCCGGTAGGCCCGCCGATAACCCGGCGTTGCCGGTCGACGTCACGAGCGCAAGCGCCTGAATTTCGGGAGCGAACGCCTGATAAGCCTCGACCACGTGGCCGGCCTCGTCGGCGATCAGACCCGGAATATCAGACTGTAGCTGCGCTATCGCCCCGGCTGGATGCTGCGGAAATTCCAGCACGTCTCGCCACAAGGTTTCCGGAACCTCCAGGAATCGGTTCATCCACCAACTCAGCTCGTATGGGTTGCCAGCATCGTTGTCGACAATGTCGTGCTCACCGCTGTCGCCGCTGCTGTCGGAGCTGTCCGAATTTTCGATGTGCGGCGCCGGATCAGTTTGTGGCGCTAATGCCACCGCCAGGCTCGAGGCCGCCTGATAGGTGGCCATCGTGGCGGCCGCCTGGAACCACATCCGCATGTAGTCGGCCTCATTAAGCGCGAGTGGGATGGTGTTGAGCCCAAAGAAATTCGTCGCCGTCAATACCGCATGGATCGCATGGTTGGCGGCCAGCTCCATCAAGGTCGGCATCGCCGCCAACGCCATGGTGTAGGCCGCGGCGGCGGTCTCCTGCTTTACCGCCATCCCAGCACTGTTGGTGCTAGCCCGCAGCAGCCACGCCAAGTACGGGGCATGGGCGACTGCATACTGCTCGGCGCTTGGTCCGTCCCACCCAGCCTGCACCGCCGCCACTATTGCGGTGAGCTCGTCGGCCGCCGAAGCATATGCGGCACTCAGCGAACGCCAACCGCTGGCGGCAGCCAACAAGCCAGCTGGCCCGGCACCGCTACTCAATAGGGCCGAATGGATCTCCGGCGGCACAGCCAGCCACACCGGCGCGGCCATTTTCAGCCGCTCGCAACCAAAGCAGCAATGACCGGCAGCGTCATGGAAGAAACTCCTGACCGATAGGGGCGAACTCAGCGACCGCACCACCACGCAGCTAGTAGTCGGCGCTAGGCCCGGAAAAGTTCCCCACGCTCACCTCTTGGCGGCACTGACCAAGGTGGTGCGCGCGATCATCGGCCCAGCTTCGGTTTCGGGTCCGGGCACCGGCCGGCCGACCTGGCGCAGGTAATCAGCCAACGGAGTGCCGAGTGCGGTCCAGCCTCGGGCACCGAACCATTCGGTGGCCGGCGCACACTGTTCGTTGTAGACCAACTGGAAAAACACGCCCAGGTCGTCGCCTTGGGCTGCCGCGGCGCGTTCTTCTTCGACTTTGGCCGCAAATTCGTCCGGTTCAAATGGTGCGCCATCCTCGACGGCGACATGGCTGCCCGGCCCGGCCAGCGAGTCGATGCCGGTGAACAGCTGCTCCTGCGCGGTGGCCGGCAGATAGATCAATAAACCCTCGGCAATCCATGCCGACGGCGCTGCTGTATCAAATCCACTGTCCCGCAACGCTTGTGACCAGTCATCACGCAGATCGATCGCGACCTCACGACGGTCGGCACGCGGTTGGGCCCCCAGGCCGGTAAGCACCTCGCGTTTGAAGTCGAGGACCTGCGGACGGTCCAACTCGAAGATAGTCGTCCCATCGGGCCATGCCAGCCGGTAGGCACGGGAGTCCAGTCCCGCCGCCAAGATGACCACCTGCCGCGCGCCGGCATCGACGGCCCGTCGGAAGTACTCGTCGAAGTACTTGGTGCGCGCGCCCTGGAAGTTGACGAAATGCTCGCCGAAGTCGCTGCTCTTGAGCGGATGGTCGGGTTCCTTACCGTTGAGAACGTCGGCCGCGGCACCGCCAATGGCGCGGCAAAACACCTGTGCATAGGGGTCGACGGCGAGCGGATCAGGTTTCTGCGCCTCCAATGCCCGCGCAGTCGCCACGAATAACGCGGTCGAACCGACACTTGTGGTGATATCCCAGCTATCGCCTTCGCTACGCACCCAACCCACACTACGCGCGGCGGCATCTGTCCCGGTGCGGCGCAACCGCACTGGCCAACAGAGACGTAATGAGCCGCCCCGGTTGGCGGCCCGGTCGCACGCATGCCTGGGCAGCAACTGCGCCCCTTGTTGCGGGGGGCGCTCCACGCCACGTGTGGTAGAAACTGTAACAGCTTGGTACCATACACCCTATGGCACTGAACATCAAGGATCCCGAGGTAGACCGGCTTGCTGCCGAAATGGCCAATCGGCTGCACACCACTAAAACTGCCGCTATCCGCCACGCCCTGCACGCCCAGCTGGCGCTTCTGGGATCGCGCGCGGACGACCGTCAGACACAGCTCCTCGACGTCATGCGCACCGAAATCTGGCCGCTACTCACGGACCACACCCCCATCGCCAAACGCGAACGCGAGGAAATTCTTGGCTACGACCCCACAACGGGAGTTTGAGCCCGCTGCGATGATCATCGACACCAGCGCGATCGTGGCCCTGATTCAAGACGAGCAACCCCATACCGGGCAGGTTGTGGCCGCGCTGGCCGGTGCTCGTAGCCCGGTCATGTCGGCCCCAACCGTTGCTGAATGCCTCATCGTCCTAACAGCACGCCACGGGCCGGTGGGACGCACCATCTTTGAACGCCTGCGCAGCGAAATCAACTTGGGTGTAGAGCCTTTCACCTATGACCATGCGACCGCCGCGCAACGGGCCTTCCTGCAGTACGGCAAGGGCCGTCATCCCGCAGCCCTTAACTTCGGGGACTGTATGAGCTACGCGGCCGCGCAACTGAGTCACCAACCACTGCTGGCCGTAGGCAATGACTTCGCCCAAACCGACCTCGAGTTCAGCGGCGTTATCGGCCACTGGCCCACACCAAACGAGACATCGTCGGCAAGCGGCGCCCACAAGCGCTACCTCGACTAGACCAGCGGACGCCCCGTCCTGACCCGCCGGTCCAGATCCCACAGCAACACGTTGAAGGGAAACTGCCGGACAAACCGCGGCATGAGCCGGTTCGCGATGCGCAATACGGCCATCAACCGGTTGAACCGCCGTTGTTTGACGGCGTCCCACGGCAACCGCATCTGGTCGCGGAATCGCTGCGGCAAGAATCCGGTGGTAATCAGCAACGCGACGTTGTCCGATAGCCGCCGCACGCGGCGTGGCAAGGCGATGCCCTTGATGCGGGCTGCAGCGATCGGATACAGGTAGTCACGGACGGCGTCGTCGATGTGCACTTTGGCCAGCGACTCCTGCCAGTACCGATCGAAGGCCGCCCGGTCCGGTGGCCACATTTCGGACGGCACCTGCAACGTGGTCGCCAGCGTCATGCCCTCCCGGTAGTGGCGGTCGGCGTCCTCGTCGCTTAGCTCTCCGATGAAGATGCGATAGATATCGACCGCACCCTTGTAGAGACACGCCCCGACCCACAGCTGCAAGTCAGGATCGAACGCGTTGTACTGCACCGGGCTTTCAGCGGTCGAGTACACCTGCGCGTGCGCGCGGTTCACCGCGCGGCGGAAGGCCGCTTTCTGAGCACCGTTGCCGGCGGTAGCCACGGCGAGGTAAGTAAAGGTGGTGCGCGCCCGCTTGATCGGGTGCAGATCCAAGCGGCCGCTGTCGACGCGGCTCTCCATCACGCCGTAGCCGACGCCGGGTCGCGCCAATTGCATGATCACGTTGGCCGGACCGGCCAGTAGCGCCACGCCCATCAACCCGTGGTGCATATCGGTGGGGCTTCCTATCGCTGGCCGGCGCCGGGCCAACGGAAGACGGGGCGGGTCTGCGATTGCACGCTCGACATGCCCGACGGGTTCAGGAGAAGCCTGGTGCACTGCCATGTAGGACCTCCCGCAGCAGCTGCCCGCTAATTGTGCGAACGTTTGTTTCCTGATACTGTTCCGGGCCTTGTGTTGGTGTCAAGATGGAGCCCGTGACCGAACGATCCGGGGTGGCCGAGGCATCGAGCGCGCGGCCGTACCGCGGCGTTGAGGCCAGCCAGCGACTGGCCGCACGACGTGGCCGACTACTGGCCGCCGGCCTGGATCTGCTGGGGGCCGACCACCAGGGCCTTTCCGCGCTGACCGTCCGCGCCGTCTGTCACCGGGCCGGCCTGGCGGCGCGCTACTTCTACGAAAGTTTCACTGACAAAGACGAACTCGTCAGCGACGTTTTCGAATGGGTAGTCGCCGATCTGGTCGCCACCACCCAAGCCGCAGTGGCCGCGGTGCCGGCGCACCAGCAGACCCGCGCGGGGATGGCCAACATCGTGCGGACCATCGCCGACGACACACGAATCGGGCATCTGCTGTTCAGCACACAGCTGGTCAACCCGGTAATCGCACGTAAACGCGCCGAATCCAGCGCACTTTTCGCCCTGCTGTCCGGCCAGCATGTTGGCAACGCACTGCGGGTGCCGGCAAACGACCGCCTCACAGTGGCAGCGCATTTCGTGGTCGGCGGCGTCGGGCAAGCTATCAGTGCCTGGCTGGCCGGCGCCGTCCACCTAGAGCCCGACCAGCTGGTCGATCAATTGGCGTCGCTGCTCGACGAGCTCACCGACCCAGACCTCTACCGTCCCCGCCTCACGCGAACAGCGGCACCTGCCACAGCCGCATCCCCGGCTCCAGCAGCCACAAGCGTGCCAAGGTGAGTCGCATAATGCGCTGCGCACCGGTCATCATCAGGATCGCCAACGGCACCTCGACCAGCATGGCCGTGATCACCGACAACCAGACGTCATTGGGTCCGGCGGTCATGAGGTCGAACCATGCGTCGCAGATCAGCAACACCCCGGAGGTGAACGCAGCGAGCAGCAGCAGCTGGCGGCGCAGGTATCCGAGCACGGCGGTTGCCAACATGAACCCGACCAACAAGATGTCGAATCCAACCCAGGTGGCGGGCCAGTTGTGGGCAACGTAGTTCTGCGGCAGCGTCATT
>NZ_JBYCLA010000085.1:0-2378 GCF_057473665.1 Mycobacterium sp. TH-M25 | reverse complement strand
GCAGCCAGTCCGACAAATCGGGCGGGTGATGGAACCACATTGCCAGATCCATCAGCGCCGAGAAGCCCGGTCCCAGCGGCGTCGTGCGGCGCGCGATCATTGCCGACTCGAGCAAAGTGCGCCCCGCAACGAATGCGGTGAGGCAGTCAGCGACGACCGGGTCGGCCGGAGCGATGCCGTTGGGGCGCCACCACATCCGGATACCGGCGGGCGGCTGCGGCTCGACGATGTCGGCTGCGAGTCTGGCCGACGGGTCCACATATCGGTAATCGATGGGTTGGTCGCGCACCCACCAGCCATTGCGTTCGTCGGCATGGTCGCGGTGCTGCTCGGCGAAGCCCGGCACGGAGTCGGGATCGGGGAGATTCGGTGGAAGTTGCTGGTAGACAGTGCTTTCGACGGATTTGCTGAACGATACGATGCCCTCCAGTAGCACCGAGCCGAATTGCCGGGCAGTGACGCGTCTGGCTGAGAACGTGCCGCCGTCGTGCAGTGCAGTGACTTCGAAGTCCACCGGTTGCCGGGCGTCGCCGGCGCGGAGGAAATACATGTGCAGGCTGTGCGGCAGCCGATCGGTGACGGTTCGGCTTGCCGCCATCAATGCCTGCGCGGCGATGTGCCCACCGGAGATGTGATGGGCGATTTCGTCGATCGGCTCGCCGACGAAGAAGTCGGCGTTGACCTGTTCGAGTTCGAGGCTGTCGAGGACGTGTTGCAGTGTGATGACGGGCAGCGGAGTGGTCACGCACGCATCATGCCGCTAAGACAGGTAGCGGCCAAACCATTCCAGGGTGCGCTGCCAGGCGTCCTCGGCCGCCGCGGCGTTGTAGCGCGGTCCGCTGTCGTTGAAGAAGGCGTGGTCAGCGTCGGGTTCGATGACGAGGTCGTGAATCAGGCCGGCGCGCTCGAGTGCCGCCTTGGCCGCTGGCTCAGAATCGGTTACCCGCTTGTCCAACGCTCCGTAGAACGCCAGCACCGCGGTCGCCTTGTCGCCACTGAAGTCGGGGTTGTCGGGAAGCGGGCCGTAAAACGGGACGGCCGCCGACAAGCGTGCGGTGTGTGATGCCAGCAGTTGCCAGACCAGACCACCGCCGAAGCAGAAGCCGACTATCGCGAGCTTGCCGCCCGGAACCCGGTTTTGCAGTTCCGTGATGCCGGAATTCAGGTCGGCGATCAACCGGTCCTGCGGCGCGGTGGCCAGCGCGGCGGTGGCCTTGGCCGGGTCGGAGAATTTGTCCGTCCCACCCTCTTCGGACAGCAGGTCTATCGCCAGCGCAGAGTATCCGGCCCCGGCGAACCGTTCGGCCACCGAGTGGACCCAGTCGGTGAGCCCCTTGTTCTCGTGGATGACCAGCACCCCCCGGCGGGCGTTGTGCGACTGCGCCCAGGCGCCGCGCAGTTCCCCGCGGGGACCGGCCCAGGTGATCGGCTCGGTGGGCAGCGCCCGGTTGGCTCCCGGAGGTTCCACTCCCTCACCCGAACTCGAGTGCAGCGGCCGGGTTTCGTCGTGGCCGCATGCCGCGATCAGTGCGGCCGCCGCGCCGCTGCCCAGGCCGAGCAGCGCCAGCCGACGCATGGCTTCGCGGCGGCTCAGCAAACCTGCGGCGTGTTCGGTGGCAATCTCTTCGGCGACGTACTGCTGTAAAGATGTCATCACAACGAGTATGCGCCACGACCGGCGGTTGTGACCGGAAGACGCTGTCGGGCTGGGTCAGTCGAAGCGGTCTGGATCGGCGAACGGGACCAGCAGATGTGATGGTGTCGGCCCACCTTGATGCAACTGATAGCTGCCACCGGCCAGGTTGCGGCGGGCCGGCACGGTTGGTACGAGATGCGGAAAGTCGAACGTGTTGACCGTCAGTCTCAATCGGTGACCGGTGTCGAGCAGTGCGGCGGTCGGAAAGACCTCGATGTCGTAGCGCGTGAGCTCGCCGGGACCGACGGGCTCGACCGCAGCCCGGGTGCTGAGGTGATGGGGCTTGAGCACGGTGCCGTCGGGCAGATACCAGGTGCGCTCAGGGTCCAGCGCCCGGTGTGAGCCCAGCAGCGCACCCTGGGTCAGAGGGCGAGAGGAGCCGTCGGGAGCGACGTCGTCGAGGTGGGCGACCCACAGCGTCTCGGTGGTGTCGGCGGTCGCGTGGAGCGTGAGCGTGATGGGTCCGGCGATCAGGGTGGGCGTGGTGCAGGCCTCGGTGGTGTAGGTGAGCGCGCCGCGCTGGACTCGCCGGTTGTCCTGGTCGTAGCGGGTGTTTGCGCCGCGTTGGCTGCGAATGAAGCTTGTCATCCCAAGCGTCCACTGCTCGACGCTACGGCCTGCGATCGGCCCCCGGCTCACGTATTTGACTGTCACCGTGGATGTTTCGGGCGCAGGATCGGCG
>NZ_JBYCLA010000084.1:0-5091 GCF_057473665.1 Mycobacterium sp. TH-M25 | reverse complement strand
GCACCCGCGTGCTCCACGACCCGCTGGTCTTCACCGGTACCTGAGCCGACAGCACCCGGGTGCTTGCGCTGTCACGGCACTCGCCGGACATGATGTCGGGATGACCGCCGAGATCCGCGTGCTCGACCGTGACGTCGACCTCGTTGACGCTGCCAACGTGTTCCGCACCGCGATGATCGGATTTCCGCGCCTGACGGATCTGGCACCAGGACAGATCGCTGGATTGCTGGAACCCGGGCGCACCATCGGCGCATTCGCCGACGGCCGACTGGTCGGCACCGCCGGCGCGATGACAAGCCATCTCACCCTCCCCGGCGGCGGTGTCGTCGGCCACGCGGCGGTGACCCATGTCGGGGTACTGCCGTCGTTCACCCGGCGGGGCATCGCCGGTGACCTCATGCGCCACCAACTGCGCGACGTCGCCGCGCGTGGGGAGGCGGTCGCGACGCTTCGCGCGTCCGAAGCGACCATCTATGAGCGGTACGGCTACGGGGTGGCGAGCACGTCGCAGACTGTCGAAATGCAGACCGCGCGAGCCGCACTCCGTCCGGGCGTGGCCGCCGGCGGGCCGGTACGACTGCTGGATCCCGCGGACGTCTGGGATGCGTTGCCGCGGATCTACGCCGACAACCGGTCGTCACGCCCCGGCACCATCGACCGTCCCGATGTGTGGTGGGCGGGTGTGCGACTCCGCACTGAATCCGGCCCCGGTCCCTGGTATGTCGCGGTGCATGGTGCTGCCGGATCCGAGACGGGGTTCGTCCGCTACCGCCCGATCGACACCGACAGGTGGTTCGTCAGCGATCAGCGCACCATCGTCGTGGAAGACTTCTTCGCGCCCGGCCTCGACGCCTACGTCGGCCTGTTGCGCTTTCTACTCGGACTCGACCTGATTGACCGGGTGGTGTTCTGGATGCTGCCGGTCGACGACCCGCTGCCATGGTTGTTGCTCGATCGGCGGGCCATGAAGGTGACCGCTACGCATGACGAAACCTGGCTTCGTATCGTGGACGTCGAAACCACCTTGGCTGCTAGGCAATACGGTGATGGCACCGAGGTTACCGTCGAGGTCGACGATCCGCTGTTGGCCCAGAATTGCGTGACGCTGACCGTCACGCCAGCCGGTGCTGAACGAACCGATCGGCGCCCTCAACTGCGTGTCGGCGTCGCGGGACTCGCGGCCGTGCTACTCGGTGGAGCGACCTGGCGGAGTCTGTCGACAGCAGGGCTCGCCCGCGCCGACGACCCGGACCAGCTAGTGGCCGCCGATCGATTGTTCGCAGTGCGGCAGGCGCCGCACGCCGGGTTCTTCTTCTAGGACACTATTTTTCGGCTCGCGCGTGGCAGCGCGCCAGGAGCTTGCGCACCGGCCGCAACTGCTCCTCGTCGCGGCTCGGCGCCCACAGTGCGATCACTACGGCGCTGACAGCGAAGAGGATGGCCAGCACCAACAACGATGCGTGCATGGCGTCGATGAAGGCCGACTTGCTGAGCTCGGCCAGTGCACGTTGACCGCCGACGCCACCCCCTGCTTGTCGTCTGGAGCGGTCGTCATGATCACCGACGTGGTCGGCGCGGTACACAATCCGATGCCGACACTCATCACCAACATCGGCCACGCTGCCCGCCAATACGGTGATCCCACGCCGATGCCGAGCATGCACATCGATCCGACCGCGATCAGCAGTAGCCCGAAGAACACCACCGCGCGCAGACCGAGCCGTGGCAGGTACCAGAACGACGGCCAAGAGCCAGACTCGCGCGCGAGGACAGGGCGGCGAGCGCGAAGTCGTCGTCCGGCCTCGACTCGGTCGCGGTGTTGGCCACCCGGCACCTCCCCGCGATTAGCGTGAGACGCCTAGTCTCACACCGAGACTATCAGTCTCTTTTCTTGCCGACACGCATCGGCCCAGCGGCGCCGGTCCCGACGACAGTTGCCGGCTGATCGACGCAATAAGCATCGAAGCAATAGGATCGCGTGGTGAACGCGCCGACCGCCCTCCGGAATCAGAATGGGCAGGTGTCGTGTTGACGGATCCGAATGCGCACACGACCTCACCTGATTCCCGGCTCGGCGGGTCGCCGGTAGGCCTCATCGTCCACGTAGGAGCACACCAGTGACTGAGCGTTTGAACGGTGACAGTTTTCGGGGCTTTGAAGCGGGCAGCGTCATTGCAGGCGTGCAGGGCGCCCTGCCGGAGAACCGGTACCAGCAGGAAGACATCACCGAGATGCTTGCCCGGCTTCCGGCATTCAGGGACCACGGCGACCTGCTGCACAAGTTTCACGCCAGCTCCAGAGTCGACAGTCGCTACTTGGTCCTGCCGCTTGATCAGTACGCCTCGCTGACGGATTTCGGCCGCGCGAACGACATCTGGATCGAGAATGCGGTGGAACTCGGCTGCGCCGCGATATCCGCCGCGCTCGATGAAGCGCGATTGCGGCCAACCGATGTCGACGTGGTGATGTCGACGACGGTCACCGGCCTGGCGGTGCCGTCCCTGGAGGCGCGTATCGCGAGCCGGCTGGGACTTCGCCCCGATGTGCGACGCGTGCCGATGTTCGGCCTCGGCTGCGTGGCCGGGGCCGCCGGGGTCGGCCGGCTCAACGATCACCTTCGTGGTGCGCCTGAGGATGTCGCGGTGCTGCTGTCAGTGGAGTTGTGCTCGCTCACCTTCCCCGCGATGACCCCGTCGCTGGCCTCCCTGGTGGGGACGTCGCTGTTCGGCGACGGCGCGGCCGCCGTCGTCGCGGTCGGGACGCGCCGGGCCGAGCAGATCGGTGCCCGCGGTCCAGAAGTGCTCGGGTCGCGCAGCCACCTCTACCCGGATTCTCAGGACACCATGGGCTGGAACATCGGGTCCACCGGGTTCGGCCTCATCCTCTCCCCCGATGTCGCCGGTGTCGTAGAGCAGTATTTGGCCGACGACGTGGCCGGGTTGCTGGCCGCCTACGGCCTGGGGATTACCGATGTCGCCGCGTGGGTCAGCCACCCCGGCGGCCCCAAGGTCATTGCGGCCATCGTGGCCTCCCTCGGATTGCCCAGCGACGCTTTGGAATTGACGTGGCGCTCACTGGCCGAAGTGGGCAACCTATCGTCGTCCTCGGTGCTGCACGTATTCCGCGATACGATCGCCAAACAGCCGACTGCCGGCAGTCCCGGAGTCATGCTCGCAATGGGCCCCGGATTTTGCTCCGAGCTCGTCATGCTGCGCTGGAGGTGACACGGTCATGATCTGGTACGCGTTGCTTGTCGGCGCTGTCGCCGTCGAGCGGCTCGTCGAAGTCTTTGTCGCCCAACGCAATAGGGCTGTCAGCAAGGCGCACGGCGGCGTCGAGTTCGGCGCCGGACATTACCCCGCGATGGTGGCGCTGCATTTCAGTTTGCTTGCCGGGTGCTTGATCGAGCCAATAGCATTGCATCGCAGCTTCGTTCCCGCGCTGGGATGGACGATGTTCGCGGTGGTGCTGGCAGCGCAAGCGTTGCGCTGGTGGTGCATCACCACTCTGGACTATCAGTGGAACACCCGCGTCATCGTGATCCCCGGCGCGAGCAGAGTCACCGGCGGTCCTTATCGGCTGCTATCGCATCCGAACTACGTCGCGGTGATCGCCGAGGGCGCGGCACTGCCGCTGGTGTACTCGGCTTGGGTTACCGCACTCGTGTTTTCGGTGCTCAACGCGTGGTTGCTCAGCATGCGAGTCAAAGTGGAAAACGCGGCGCTGGCCAGCCTGAGCTGATCGGCCTTCTGGGGCTCTTCTGACTCGCGAAAGTGCAACTGCCGAGGCGCCATCTCGCGAAACGCCTCGCCAGTTGCACTCTCGATGCGCCGACGCGTAGAGACGGTCAGGCGACCAATGGCCTGGGCGTGTCCACGATCGAATAGTCGCTGGCGTCGCCGGAGACAACGCGACTGCGCTCGCCGTTGACGCTGACTGGTATGTCGCCGGCCAGAGTGATGCGGTGCATGACGCGGTGCTGGGTGCCGTAATCGGAGACGGCATAGTGCTGTGTCGCGCGGTTGTCCCACATCGCGACGTCTCCGAGTTCCCAGTTCCACCGAATCGTGTTCTCCAACCAGATGATCCGGTCTTGGAAGATCCGGAACAACGCCTGCGACTCGGCGCCATTGACGCCGAGGACGGCCTTGACGAAATTGCCGAGCAACAGCGACCGTTCCCCGCTTTCCGGGTGTACGCGCACCACTGGGTGGTGCGTCTCGTAGTGGGTCGAGTGAAACTGGTTGGCGTACTTCAAGACGGCCTCGGGGTCGGCCTCGAGCGCAGCCAGTTTCGCCGGATCGACCTGGGCGTAGTCGAATGCGTTGTTGTGCATGGCCCACAGCCCGTCCGCGAGCTGTTGCAACGGCTGCGGCAACTGCTGGTAGGCGGCCACGGTGGACGCCCAGGTGGTGGTACCGCCGTAAGCCGGTAGTTCCACCGCGCGCAGGATCGACGCCTTCGGAGGCCGGTCGACGAAGGTGACATCGGTGTGCCACTGGTTGGCGCCGCCGCCGTTGATGGACTCCAGCCGCATCACCCGGCTGCCATCGAACTTCAACGTCGGGTGCGGCGTCGTGGGAACACCCAGGCTCTCCGCGAATGCGTAATGGGCGTCGTCGTCCAGGTGCGTCTGCCCGCGGAAGAACACGACCTTGTGGGTGACCAGCGCTGCGTTGATCGCGGCCGCGGTGTCAGTATCGAGCGCGCCAAGTCGGACGCCGTCGATACGCGCACCGATGTTCTCGCCCAGTTTCACCACCTGAAGTTCACTGCTCACAACTGCTCCTAAACTCGAGATCTCAAGTGTAGGCATGTGTCTACACTTGCTGCTATCCGCTAATGTACACAGATGGCTACGGCGAACGCAACGGTGACGGCCACCACGAAGCCAATCGGCAAAGACGAGGTCAGCGCCGCTGTGCTGCAAGCGGCCAGTGAGTTGTTCGCCGAGAAGGGTCCGGCCGCCACCTCCATTCGGGAGGTCGCCACCCGGGCCGGCGTGAACCACGGCCTGCTGCACCGCCATTTCGGGAGTAAGCGCCAACTGCTGGCGGCGACGCTGCAGCATCTCGCCGACTCCGCAGCACG
>NZ_JBYCLA010000083.1:0-4692 GCF_057473665.1 Mycobacterium sp. TH-M25 | reverse complement strand
CTGACCTTCGGCGGGCTGATGTTGCTCGGCGGCCGCCTCGGCGACACCATCGGGCGCAAGCGCACGTTCATCGTCGGCGTCGCGCTGTTCACCATCTCCTCGGTGCTGTGCGCCGTGGCCTGGGACGAAGCGACCTTGGTCATCGCTCGGCTATTGCAGGGCATCGGGTCGGCTATTGCATCGCCGACCGGTCTCGCGCTGGTCGCGACCACCTTCTCGAAGGGCCCAGCGCGCAATGCCGCCACGGCGGTGTTCGCCGCGATGACGGCAATCGGCTCGGTGATGGGCCTGGTGGTCGGCGGTGCGCTGACCGAGGTGTCGTGGCGGCTGGCGTTTCTGGTGAACGTGCCGATCGGGTTGGTGATGATCTATCTGGCCCGCACCGCTTTGCAGGAGACCAACAAGGAACGGATGAAGCTGGACGCGGCCGGGGCCATTCTGGCCACGCTGGCTTGCACCGCCGCCGTTTTCGCCTTCTCGATGGGACCGGAGAGGGGTTGGATTTCGCTGACCACGATCGGTTCGGGCGTGGTGGCATTGGCCGCCGCTATCGCCTTTGCCGTCGTGGAACGTACCGCCGAAAGCCCCGTCGTACCGTTTGACCTGTTCCGCGACCGCAACCGGCTGGTCACCTTCATCGCGATCTTCCTGGCCGGTGGCGTCATGTTCAGCCTGACCGTGTCCATCGGCCTCTACGTGCAGGACATCTTGGGCTACAGCGCGCTGCGCGCGGGCGTCGGCTTTATCCCGTTCGTCATCGCGATGGGAATCGGCCTGGGCGTGTCCTCACAACTGGTGTCCCGGTTTTCGCCACGGGTGTTGACGATCGGTGGTGGCTGGCTGCTGGTGGTCGCGATGCTGTACGGCTGGGCGTTCATGAACCGTGGCGTTCCCTACTTCCCCAACCTGTTGGCGCCCATCGTCGTTGGTGGCATCGGCATCGGCATGGCCGTCGTCCCGCTGACCCTGTCGGCCATCGCCGGCGTAGGTTTCGACCGGATCGGCCCGGTGTCGGCGATCGCGCTAATGCTGCAAAGCCTCGGCGGGCCCCTCGTGCTGGCCGTCATTCAGGCGGTGATCACCTCGCGCACGCTGTACCTGGGCGGCACCACCGGCCCGGTGAAGTTCATGAACGACGCGCAGCTGCATGCACTTGACCACGGCTACACCTACGGCCTGCTGTGGGTGGCCGGAGCGGCCGTCATCGTCGGCGGCGCAGCGGTGCTCATTGGGTACACCCCCGAGCAGGTCGCCCACGCGCAGGAGGTCAAGGAAGCGATCGACGCCGGCGAGCTGTAGGCCGCCGTCGGATCGCCAGCCGGCGCTATTCGTTGCCGCCCGGGAAGGCGGTGGTGATGGGCCAGGCGCCCAGCACTTTGTTCCATCGGGCGGCCATGACCGCGCTCTGGGCTAGGGCCGTCGCGGCGAACGCGCGGTCATCGGCGGTCTCGGCATGCTCGGTGACGGCCCGCCAGGCTGTCGCTGCGTCGTTCTCCATCCGCGCGGCCAGGCGCGCTGCATCAGCCGCGCTGCCGACCAGCATGGGCAACTGGTAGCCGGAGGCGGCGACTGGAGGAGTGATTCGTCGGGCGGTCAGCATCGCGATGACATCGTCGCGACGTTGGCGATGCTGGGTCAGGGCGTCCACCACCAGGTTGTTGACACTCGGGGGCGATAGCGCCGACACGATGCCGTAGCCGTAAATGGTCGAGTGCTCGACGGCAAGCGCTTCGCTCAGCGCGGCGTTGTCGGAGTCCTTACCAACCGGGGTGCGCTTGGGTGTCGCGACCGGGGTGGGTGCGTTGGGCTCAATGGAGGTCATATCGAAGGACCTCCGGGAACCAGCGCAACCATGTAGGACGCCATGCAGGAAGCGGCTATGGAGGCCAGCAGGCCCGCCCGGTAGCCCGATGAGGTGGCGACGAGGCGACTGGCACCCTCCGCTGAGGTGCGCAGCGCATCGATCACGTCCGATACCGGTGGCGGTGGTGGTGGTTCCGGCGGCGGGCCGGTTGGGCTGGGGCCAGTGCTGGTCGTCTCGCTCGGGGAGGTGGCGAGCTTGCCGGTGGCCCGGGAGATCTCGGTGGCCAGTGCGCGGGCATGCGCGGCGCGTTGGGTGGCGACTACGGCCAGCGCGGCAGCGATCTGCGGCGGGTTGCCGACGGCCGCCGCGGCGGCGGAGGCCAGCGCGCTATCGCGTCTGGCCTGGTCCAACGGACCTAGTAGCTCTTCAACCCCTGGGGTCTTGGACGGGGACTCGCTGCAGGCGGAGACGCACACCCCAAGCACAGCGAGAGCGGCACCACCGGCGAGCACACCGCGCCTGTTGATGACGGGTACTGCGCTGCGCACGCCCAACATCCTGCCATTGGGACCGGCGCAGGCACGATGAGGCACGATGAGGTGACCTTGACGACACGATCACGTCGTTATTCACGATTCCTGGCGTATCGTTGGCCATTGGATTCCGCCGACAACTCAAGATGAGGAGCTCGCCGTGAGCACCGGGCTACCTTCGCAGACACAGGTAATCGAGCTGCTCGGTGGAGAGTTCGCGCGTGCCGGTTACGAGATCGAGGACGTGGTCATCGACGCTCGGTCCCAACCGCCCCGGATTACCGTGATTGCCGACGGTGACACAGCCCTCGATCTGGACACCATAGCCACCCTGTCGCGTTCGGCATCGGCCTTACTGGACGGCCTGGATAACATCGCGGACCGCTACGTCCTCGAGGTCAGCTCGCCCGGTGTGGAACGACCGCTGACCAGTGAGAAACACTTCCGCCGCGCCCGCGGCCGCAAGGTTGAACTGGCCTTGTCGGACGGATCGCAGCTGACCGGTCGAGTCGGGCAGACGTGCGGCGACACGGTGGCGTTGGTGGTCCGCGAAGGCCGCGACTGGGTGGTGCGCGCGATCCCGCTTGTTGAAATCGTGAAAGCTGTTGTCCAGGTGGAGTTTTCACCACCTACACAAGCGGAGTTGGAACTAGCGACTGGGGTGGTCAGGGGGCAGGCCCGCAGAACGGAGGCCGGAGCATGAACCGCGCCGGCGACGATGCAGAGCGAAAGAGCGATGAAGAGGAGCGGCGCTGATGAACATCGACATGGCCGCGCTACATGCCATCGAGGTGGATCGGGGTATCTCGGTCAATGAGTTGCTCGACACGATCAGGTCTGCCCTGCTGACCGCCTACCGGCATACCCAGGGTCACCAGATGGATGCGCGTATCGACATCGACCGCAAAACCGGCGTCGTGCGGGTGATCGCCCGCGAGGTCGATGACGACGGCAATGTCATCAGTGAATGGGATGACACGCCGGAGGGTTTTGGCCGTATCGCGGCTACTACCGCGCGCCAGGTAATGCTGCAACGATTTCGCGACGCCGAAAATGAGCGCACTTACGGCGAGTTTTCCACCCGCGAGGGTGAGATTGTCGCGGGTGTGATCCAGCGCGACAGCCGGGCTAATGCCCGTGGACTAGTCGTGGTCCGGATGGGCAGCGAGACCAAGGCCTCCGAAGGTGTGATCCCGGCAGCTGAACAGGTCCCCGGCGAGAGCTACGAGCATGGCAACCGGCTGCGGTGCTACGTAGTCGGGGTGACTCGCGGGGCGCGGGAGCCGTTGATCACCTTGTCTCGCACCCACCCCAACCTGGTACGCAAACTCTTCTCGTTGGAAGTCCCGGAGATCGCCGACGGCTCGGTGGAGATCGTGGCGGTGGCCCGGGAGGCCGGCCACCGGTCCAAGATCGCGGTGACCTCCCACGTTCCGGGCTTGAATGCCAAAGGGGCCTGTATCGGTCCGATGGGCCAACGGGTCCGCAACGTGATGAGCGAGCTTTCCGGCGAGAAGATCGACATCATCGACTACGACGAAGACCCGGCCCGTTTCGTCGCCAACGCGTTGTCACCCGCGAAGGTGGTCTCGGTGTCGGTTATCGATCAGACTGCCCGGGCGGCCCGCGTGGTGGTTCCCGACTTTCAGTTGTCGCTGGCCATCGGCAAGGAAGGGCAGAACGCGCGGCTAGCCGCCCGGCTTACCGGGTGGCGTATCGACATTCGCGGTGATGCGCCGCCGCGCTCGGCGGGCCAGCCCGAACAGAATGCCAGCCATGGGGTGGCCCATTAACCTAGCGCAGCGGCCAGGGGGCGGGCTGGGCAATTTGGTTCGAGCGCAGCCCGGGTGGTTCTGACCAACGGCGCGGTAACGCTAGACTGAGCCGTGATCCAGCGTGAGCCTTCGGCTTCGGCCCATCACCACACCGATGGACCGGTGCGGACGTGTGTCGGGTGCCGAAAGCGAGAGCTGGCCGTCGAACTGCTTCGGGTGGTTGCGGTGTCAACCGGGAACGGCAGTTATGCCGTGATCGTTGACATAGCGAGTAGCCTTCCAGGGCGGGGCGCGTGGTTGCATCCCAACAGGCAGTGCGTGCAACAAGCGATTCGGCGGCGGGCTTTCACCAGGGCGCTGCGCATCGCCGGTTCACCGGACACATCCGCGGTGGTCGAGCACATAGAGTTTCTCAGTGCGCCCGATCGTCCCGGCAACAGAACAGGTAGCAAAGAATATGAGCACACCGTGAAGTCCCGATGACCCCCATCGCGATGCGTTACAGCTAATACCCGAGGCGCGGCCCACCACTGTCGCCTCATAGACAGGAGATGTAGTGGCAGGTAAGGCCCGCGTACAC
>NZ_JBYCLA010000082.1:0-5083 GCF_057473665.1 Mycobacterium sp. TH-M25 | reverse complement strand
CTGTTCGAGGCGGGCGTGCTGCGCCCGTTGCCGGTGACCACTTTCGACGTGCGGCGGGCGCCCGTGGCGCTGCGGTATTTGAGCCAGGCGCGTCATATCGGCAAGGTGGTGTTGACCATGCCGGATGGGTGGGCGCTGGGTACGGTGTTGATTACCGGTGGTACGGGTATGGCCGGTTCGGCGCTGGCTCGTCATTTGGTGGTCAATCATGGTGTGCGGCAGCTGTTGTTGTTGGGGCGCCGTGGGCCGGATGCGCCGGGTGCTGCGGAGCTGACAGCGGAGTTGTCGGCCGTCGGTGCCGAGGTGTCGGTGGTGGCGTGTGACGCTGCGGATCGTGCTGCGTTGGCGAAGGTGTTGGCTGACATTCCGGTGCAGCATCCGTTGTCGGCGGTGATTCATGCCGCGGGTGTGCTCGATGATGCGGTGCTGATGTCGTTGAGCCCGGAGCGGGTGGATGCGGTGTTGCGGGCCAAGGTCGACATTGCGTGGAATTTGCATGAGCTGACTGTGGATTCGAACGTCTCGGCGTTTGTGATGTTCTCCTCGATGGCGAGCCTCGTCGGATCATCGGGCCAGGCGAACTATGCAGCGGCCAATGGTTTTCTCGATGGTTTGGCGGCGCACCGCCGGGCGCGCGGTCTGCCGGCGATCTCGCTGGGCTGGGGCCTGTGGGAGCAGGCCAGCAGCATGACGGGAGAACTCGCCGAGGTGGACTTCGCCCGCTTCGCCCGCGACGGCATCGTGGCAATGTCCTCTTCGCAGGCGCTGCAGCTCCTCGACACCGCGATGGTGATCGACGAGCCGTTCCTGCTGCCCGCCCACATCGACACCGCCGCACTGCGGACGAAGTTCGACGGAGGCACGCTGCCGCCGATGTTCGTCGACCTGATCAACGCGCCGGCACGCCGCCAAGTCGACGATTCGCTGGCCGCCGCCAAGTCGAAGTCCGCGCTGCTGCAACGGCTCGACGGTTTGCCCGAGGACGAGCAGCAGGCCGTGCTGCTGGATCTGGTGCGCTCGCACATCGCCACCGTGCTGGGCACCAGCAGCCCGGAGGCCATCGACCCCGACAAGGCGTTCCAGGAGTTGGGTTTCGACTCGCTGACCGCCGTCGAAATGCGCAACCGCCTCAAAGCCGCCACCGGTCTGCCGCTGTCACCGACGCTGATCTTCGACTACCCGAACTCCACGGCCCTGGCGGGCTACTTCCGCGGGGAGCTGATCGGCGCCTCGGCCGAAGTGGTCGCCAAAGTCGCACCCGGTGAAGCGGAGATCCAGCGTGTGGTGGCGTCCATTCCGGTCAAGCGGCTGCGGCAAGCCGGGGTGCTAGACCTGTTGTTGGGTCTGGCCAACGAGGCCAATGACCCGGATGCCGATCAGGGTAAGGAAAAAGACCTCGCGACAATGGATCTCGACGACTTGGTCAATGCCGCATTCCTCGACGACGAAGAGTAGCCGATGAGAATCGCGGTCATCGGGGCCAGCGGAGTCGTCGGCCGAGGGGTGGTCCTGCGACTGTTCAGTGCGGGCCACGAGGTAGTCGGTCTGGCCCGGCGTCAGCCCGAAAGCTGGCCGGGCGGAGCGGCCTTCGTCTCCGGTGATATTCGCGACGCCAGCACTGTGCGGCGGGCGGTGGCGGGTGCGGAGGTCGTTGTGCACTGTGCCTGGGTGAGAAATCCGGCTACAGTTCGTCCCGCGGACCGCGACGTCAACGTCGGTGGTACCCGCAATGTGCTCGAGGCGATGGCACGGACCGGTACCCGTCGCATTGTGTTCGCGTCATCGGCTCACGTCTACGGGTCCGGATATTTCAAGTCGGAAGCCGAACCGTTGCAGCCGGTTTCAGCGTACGGTCGGGACAAGGCCAGTGCAGAGTCGATGGTTGCGGCAAGCGGTGCCCAGTGGGTGACAATCCGTAGTGCGGCGATCCTCGGCCGCGGCGTCGACAACTGGGTGCGGCGGGCACTGGCGGGCGCCGTTCTGCCGACTGCCCCAGATCGTACCCTGCAGGCCGTGCACACCGACGACGCGCACCGGGTATTCGTCCGTGCCGCCCTCGACGCGGGCATCGGCAGCGGAGCGGTGAACCTCGCCGCGCCCGGAGAGCTCACCCTCGGTGAGATCGCCCAGACGCTCGGGCGGCCTACGGTATCGCGGCTGTTTCGCAGGCTAGGGCCCGCCGCCGAACTCGACTTGCTGCTGGGCGCACCATCGCTGGATAGCGCTCTGCTGCAGAACAAGTGGAATTACGCACCGGCCTGGACCGGACACGAATGTCTGGACGACTTCGCCTTAGCGGTGCGCGGCCGGGTGAGCATCGGTCCGCGGTTGACGTCGGTGCCCTGGCGGCTGACCCATGTTCAGGACATCCCGGCGGTCGATGCCCCAACCGCCGATGGAATGACGACCGTGATGGCCGGTCCCGACGGCGACAACGGCGAGTTCGACACTCCGATCGACCCCCGATTCCCGACCTATCTGGCGACCAATCTCTCCGAGGCGCTGCCGGGCCCGTTCTCGCCGTCGTCGGCATCCGTGACAGTCACGGGACTGCGTGCCGGCGGCGCGATCATTGCCGGCCGATTGCGTCCCGGCGGACTGATCCAGCGCGAGATCGCCACTCGCACAGTGGGAGTATTCGCCCACCGGCTGTACGGGGCCATTACCACGGCGCACTACATGGCCGAAGTCGTGCCCTTCGTCAAACCGGGGACGGTGATCCGGCAGAGCCAGTACTTCGGTCCCAGCGTGGCGTCTATGCCAATACACGGCGAACAAGAGCTACCCCCCGAATCACGCAGCGCGACAGGACCGTTGCGCACCGTGCGAAATCTGGGTGTGTTCGGCGCCAATCTGGCCGGTTTGATCGTCGGTGCAAACTACGACACCACTGACTTCGTCGACGACGTCGCCAGGCTCGAAGAGCTTGCCGCCGGCGAGCTTTCACAACTCAGTGATCCGCGCTTGCAGAGCCTGATCTTGCTGGCCCGGGACAGCATCGTCGACGCGTGGGTGCTCTCGATGGGCTCATTTCTGACGTTCGCTGCGCTCAGCACGATTCTGCGCGGTGTGATCGGACGCGACACGGTGCTGCCGGTCGGTCAGGAGTTGGCCAGTGCCGGCCCCCTGAAGGTCGTGTATCGGCTGGCCGATGCGGCCCGACGCGATGCCAACGTAAGCCGCATTCTGGCCGGTGCCGGCGACCATCTCGCCGAACTGGAAGTCCAGGCCCCAGAGTTTTACAAGAAGGTGCTCGCTGAATTGAACTCGTTCGGACACCGTGGTCCCGCCGAGCTCGAAATGCGCTCGTCCAGCTATGCCGACGACCCGGCGTTGCTACTGCGTATGGTGGCGAAATCCCTTGACGCGCCGATGCGCTCGAAGACCAACCGCTCGGAGATCCCGTTGCGCGCTCGACCGGTGGCACTGCTGGCTGCGCACCAGGTCCGCGACCGCGAAGTGCGTCGCGATCGGATGGTGCGTTCGGTCTGGTTGTTGCGCAACCTCCTTCGTGAGCTCGGACGCAGGCTCACGAGTGCGGGTGTGCTCGGCACCGTGGACGACGTGTTCTATCTGCTCGTCGACGAACTCGACGCGCTGCCCGCCGATCCCGCCGAGGTGGTCGCGCGGCGCCGTGCCGAGCAGAGCCGACTCGCCGGCGTCACCCCACCGGCGATCTTCAGCGGCACGTGGCGCCCCGCGACCATCGCGGCATCCGTGCTGTCCGCGGGGCAGGCGCTCAGCGGGGCCGGCGTCAGCGGTGGGCGGGTCCGCGGCCGGGTGCGGATCGTGCGACCGGACACCATCGACGATTTGGAGGCCGGCGAGATTCTCGTCGCGGAAGTCACCGACGTCGGCTATACGGCCGCGTTCTCCTACGCGGGTGCCGTCGTCACCGAACTCGGCGGGCCGATGTCGCATGCCGCGGTGGTGGCTCGGGAATTCGGCATTCCGTGCGTGGTCGATGTGCATGACGCCACGCGACGTCTGCCGCCCGGAGCGCTCGTCGAAGTCGATGGCACGGCCGGGACCGTCCAGGTGCTCGAACCCGACCTGCCCGGCGCCACCTCCTGACGTTCGCTACCGTCGGGTGATGCACGAACACACCGTCCGCATCGTGACCGCCGCGGGAACCGTCGAAGGTTTCACCCGCGACGGCGTCCATCGCTGGCGATCCATCCCCTACGCTCGTCCGCCGCTGGGTGAACTGCGGTTCCGGGCGCCCGAGCCGGCTCAGCCCTGGCGCGGTGTGCGTTATTGCCACGGCTTCACCAACTGCGCACCGCAGGAGCGTCGCTACACCGTCCTCGGGGTCGGCAAGTACCAGGCGATGGGGGAGGACTGCCTCACCCTCAACGTGGTCGCGCCCGAAGCGGCGGCGGCCGAGCCACTACCGGTGATGGTGTTCATCCACGGCGGCGGATACATCATGGGTAGCTCGGCCACGCCGATCTATGACGGGGTGGCGCTGGCCAAACGCGGCTGCGTCTACGTCTCGGTCAACTACCGGCTGGGTGCGCTGGGCTGTCTGGATCTGTCGTCGCTGTCGACGCCGGGCGTCACCATCGCCGGCAACCTGTTTTTGCGCGATCTGATCCTGGCGCTGCGCTGGGTTCAGGACAATATTGCGGCCTTCGGTGGCGACCCCGCGAATGTGACCGTGTTCGGCGAGAGCGCCGGCGCGCATGCCGTCGCTGCATTGCTGGCCGCACCTGATGCCGAAGGGCTTTTCGCTCAGGCAATTTCGGAGAGTCCCGCCAGCGGTATGACGCGCTCAACCGATGTCGCCGCGGAGTTTGCGGCGCGGTTCGCCGCGGTACTCGGCGCCCGCAAGGACAATGCGATCGACGTGCTGATGAAGGCGACACCCGCGGAGCTGGTGGCGGCGCAGCATCGCCTGATCAGCGATGGTGTGCGAGACATGTTGGGCGCGTTCCCCATTGGGCCGGTATTCGGGGACGACGTGCTGCCCCTGGACCCGCTCCATGCGATGCAGCAGGGCAAGGCGCATCGCGTGCCGCTCATCGTGGGAACCAATGCAGACGAAGGCCGGTTGTTCACCCGCTTCTTGCAGCTGTTGCCG
>NZ_JBYCLA010000081.1:0-4682 GCF_057473665.1 Mycobacterium sp. TH-M25 | reverse complement strand
AGGGCCGAATGACCATCCCTCCCCTTCCGGTTCCCACGCGCCTATTTCACGGCGAAAACCTGGACTCCTACGCACGACGCCACGCGGCCCGAAACCTCTGCAAGCCATCCGATGTTGACCATGCCTTGCGTGAGCGCGGCATTATCAGTTCCAAGAGCCGGCGCGACCCCGAACGTCTACAGGCGTGGCGGGATCTCGGCGGACTGCGGGCAGGCGCTTTCGCTGCCCCTGAATACGTTCTCGACCAAGAGGTGACCGAACGGACGCTGTGCCTCCGTTGCACCAGAGGCGAGTCTGCCCGAGGAAAGCTCATTGGCGTAGGGCTGGTGTGTATGCGGCACAGGCGATGGCTGGGCTCGCCCGAGATTGACTTGCATTGCTATTCCGCTGCTCTCGCCGCGGAACGGCAGTTTCGGCGGCACCTCGCTGCTCGGGATGTCCTGCACGATTCCCTGCCCATGCTGATCGGTCGAGAGTGTGCCAGCCTCGCCATTATCGGCTCGAGCGAGATCAACCGCCGCAGAAATGAATTCGGTATCGATGCTGTCGACGCGTTGACGTATCCAGAGCAAGTGAAGATTGCTCGGCTGTTGTGCTCTCCCAGTTTCCTCGACAAAGCAACTGACCCAGGCACCTCTTCAGCTCAGCGCAGTTCGCTGGTCGCGACAGAAGTAGAGAAGATCATCCCCGTCCGTGACGATGCAGACCCGTGGCGAGCCACCAACCGAGTGTGGACAGCGATCACGCACCTGACCGCGCGTCGGCAAGATGCCCGTATCTACGGCGTACCGATGCGCGATACCTACTACAACGTCCTGCGGTTCCTCGACAGGTCGCAGGACAACCAGTTGTGACGGCCCGCCCCATGGCCACGGCCGGAGACCTGTCGGTGCTCAGTGGTCAACTACTCGTAACAACCCAAGCACTCGGCGTTCTGGGCGCTCATGACGACTCACGAGAGGTGAACCGTGGAACTTGAAGATCTTGAGCTCCTAAGCAAGGACGAGCTCATCGAGGTAATTAGTCGTCTCCAGGGTGAGGCGGAACCGGGAGTCAAGCTGACCTTCCCGGGTAAGGCGACCGCCCGCCGAATCACGCGTCGAGTCAGGCCGCGCGTTCAGCGCACGATCGCAAAGTACGGAGCCGGACCAGATGAGGAGAGAGCGACGAACGTCTTGATTGAGGGCGACAACCTTCAGGCCCTCGCGACACTGTACAAAGAGCGCGGCAACGTCGATCTCATCTTGACAGACCCGCCGTACAACACGGGTGGGGACTGGCGTTACAACGACAAATGGGACGACGACCCGAACGATCCGGGGATCGGTGACGTGGTGCGCGAGGACGACCGCGCGCGCCACACAAAGTGGATGAAGTTCATGTATCCACGGCTGTTGCTCATGAAGCAGATGCTAAAACCAAGTGGCGTCCTGGCGATCTGCATCGACCACCGTGAACTGTTCCACCTCGGGCAGTTGCTTGACGAGTTGTTCGGAGCAGCGAACCGCCTTGCGATCATAAATTGGGAAAAGGCCTCGGCGCCGCGCAACGACAAACGTCATGTTGCGAGCGCGACAGAATACGTATTGGTGTATGCGAAAGATGCTGAACGTGCGGCGACTGGCGCGTTGCCTCGAAGTGAAGCTAGCCTCGGACGGTACGCGAATCCCGATGGGGATCCAAGGGGCGATTGGCGCGAACATGACCTAACCGCTCGTACCCCTAGCCTGAAAGATCAGTACGGCATCCAGTCGCCGTTCGACGGCACCATTCACTACCCAGCGGGACACAGGTCCTGGGCGCATCCGAAGCGAAATATCAAGCGCTGGATTGAGGAGTGGGGGGTCGAATATGCGGAGACCAACATAGGCGATGGACGGCCGCCAGCGCTCATGGTCAAAGGGGGCAAAGCACTTCCGTTGCCTGGAAACGGCGAGCGTCCTAGAACACGTCCAGGCTCTGTCCCGCGCGCCGCATCTAAGGCTGCGAACAAAGTGCTTGGACGTGGGAACTGGCCGTTTGTGTGGTGGGGATTAAAGGGTACCGGCGGTCCTCGGCCCAAGAAATACCTTGAGGCCGTCCGCAAAGGACTCGTTCCGACTACGTACTGGGCTTCAGACGACTATGAAGAACCGCTCGGCCTAGGTTCGACTTCGTGGGACTGGGAACAGTCGGGCCTTAGCCAGACTGGCATTAAGGAGTTGAGCGCACGGGTCGGGAACGACCACGGCTTCGAGACGGTCAAGCCACTTCAATTGATGGCCAAGATCATCCAGATCTGGTGCAGGCCTGATGGCATCGTGCTCGACCCGTTTGCGGGGTCCGGCACGACTGGGGAAGCGGTGCTGCTCCTCAACGCTTCATCCGAAGCTGCGCGACGCTTCATACTCGTCGAGCAGGGCAGACCGGAACGTGGAGATTCCTACGCGAAGACGCTGACTGCTGACCGTCTGCGGCGAGTAGTGTCCGGCGATTGGGCAAACGGAAACGGTGTTGCGCTTGGTGGCGGCTTTGAATTTAGTACTCTGACAAAGCAAGTCGATGCGGCCGCCCTGTTGGCGATGGAGCGGGACGAGATGGTGGATACGGTGATCGCATCGTACTTCGATGCGTCCCATCGTCGAGGTTCGAACCTGATCCGCATCCACGACAGCACGTATGCATATTTGGTAGCCCACAACGCGGACGATGAGGGCTTCTATCTTGTTTGGGGCGGCGTCGGGAAAAATACCGACCTCACTGAGGATGTCTATGAGGCCTGCGTCGCAGAGGGCCAGAAAGCAGAATTGAAGCCGGTTTACCATATCTATTCTCGGTTCAATCTTTTCACGACCTCCGGGGTTCACTGGTACCAGATTCCCGATCGAATCCTGGCTGACTTCGGGCTTGACGTTCGCACTGAGTCGTACACGGATGAGGAGCAGTAATGCTGAAGCTCCACCAGTTTCAAGAGACAGCCGCGGCGACGGTTTCGTCACGTGTAGCGGAGTACTTGGACAATCCCGCCAAAGTCACGGTTGACCGCAAATTGCATGTCCCGCCGTACTTCCAATCCCTTTCGGCGCTTACCGGAGCGGGCAAGACAGCCATCCTGGCCGAAGCCGTAGCTCAGATCGCGGCCAGCATGCCGATCAAGCCAATCATCATGTGGCTCTCCAAGGGCAAGGTGGTTGTGCAGCAGACCTTTGACAACCTGTCGGAGGGCGGTAGGTACCACCACTTGCTTGACGGCATGTCGGTAGCTGCACTGGCTAACTACAGGCCGGAAGTTGTGACGGACGCAGAGCAGCCATTGGTCTACTTCGCGACCGTCGGGACGTTCAACCAAAAGGACAAAGAAGACGGCACGCTCCTAGTCCACAAGTCTGACGTCGACAACATGGAAACGTCCGTGTGGGCTCAACTTCGCATTCGGACGGATGCGGATGGCAACCGCCGCCCACTCGTCGTGGTTTACGATGAGGCCCAGAATCTCAGCAACCAGCAGACCGAGCTTCTACTGGAGCTGGAACCAGACGTGTTTCTGTTGGCTTCGGCAACGATGCGTCTCCCCGCTCGAATCGGGGACGAGATTCAGCATCTGCGCACCGCGGGCTACGCCGGGGACGACGACGAGTACCTCGTCACTAAGGTCAAGTCCGCCGACGTCGTCAGCGCAGGTCTCGTCAAGGACATTGTTCTTCTTGAGGGCTACAACACCCCGATGGAGGAAGCCATCGCCCAATTGTTGGCAGATATGGCAGAGACGACCTCCGAGGCGAAGACGCTTGGGCTCGACTTCGAGCCCAAGAGCATCTACGTCTGCAACACCAATGTGGTCGCTGATACCCCGAACCAGATGGACGACCCGAAGCAGCCGTTCGACCAACGGCAAGCTCCGCCCATCCTGATCTGGAAATATCTAGTCGAGCAGATGGACGTCGATCCATCCGAGGTAGCGGTATACGCCGACCTAAAGACGAACAAGGACTATCCGCTCCCCGAGGAGTTCACCCTTTTCAAGGGCGGAGATAAAGACTACGACGAGTTCACTGCCGGCGCTTACAAGCACATCATCTTCAATCTCAGCCTTCAGGAAGGTTGGGATGACCCGTCGGTGTACTTCGCCTACATCGATAAGAGCATGGGGTCGTCCGCCCAAATCACACAGGTGATCGGGCGCGTCCTCCGTCAGCCAGGCACTCAGCACTATCCATCAGGCCGATTGAACGCGGCGCACTTCTACGTCCGGGTCGATAAGAACGCCGTGTTCAACAGCGTTGTGGAAGAAGTGAAAGCTCAGCTCGGCACCGACCCGGGTGGAGTGAAGATCGTCGTGTCTCCCCCTGGAAAACCTAAGCCAAAGGAATATATCCCGAAGGGGGAGTACGCAGTTCCCGAAACTGCACTGAATCCTGCGCAAGCCCAGAACAAGATCATCGACCTGATTGCAGGTTTCACCGACTACCGGGACGACGACAAAAATACCAAGGGTGCCGGAAGCAGGCGAGTGCTTCGGCAAAAGGTCGGGCACGGCGGAACTGAGACGGAATGGGAGGTGTACGAACATTCGGCAGAGGCATCGGCACGTTGGGTCTTCCATCGCGAGATTCAGCGGCAGTTCAAGGAAGCCCTCGGCCCTCTCTGTCAACCTTGAGTGAGACACTTCGAGGCGAGGTGTTTAACGAGTCCGAGGGCGAGTA
>NZ_JBYCLA010000080.1:0-6956 GCF_057473665.1 Mycobacterium sp. TH-M25 | reverse complement strand
CGGCTGTACTCGATATCGGCTGATGGTCGCCATGCCATCGCGTCGCGGAAGGATGTGGGAACCACACCGTGTCCCGGCCGACTCCCCGCCGTGCACTGCGGCACTGGACATCAGTGGCGTCGGCGATCCTTCTGACGGCACTGGCCGCTGGATGCGGCAACACCGACACCTGGGTCGACACCGTGCCGGCTGAAGGTTGGCCCGCGCAGTACGGCGACGCCGCCAACAGCAGCTATAGCGCGACCCCCGGGGCCGACAGGTTGAGCCTGCGCTGGACCCGCTCGGTCAAGGGATCGCTGGCGTCGTCGGTGGCACTGAGTTCGCGCAATTGGCTTGCCGCAAACGCGCAAACGCCGGGCGGCTGTTCGCTGATGGAGTGGGAGAACGACGACAACGGGCGGCAGCGTTGGTGCACCCGGCTGTATCAGGGCGGCGGCATCTCCGGCCCACTGTTCGACGGTTTCGACAATCTCTACGTCGGCCAGCCCGGAGCCATCCTGTCCTTCCCCGTCACGCAGTGGATTCGTTGGCGTCGCCCTGTCATGGGATTGCCGTCCACGCCGAGGATTCTCGGACGCGGTCACGTTTTGGTGGTCACACATCTCGGCCAGGTGCAGGTTTTCGACGGCCATCGCGGAACGGTGATCGGCAACTCGGTGGACCTGGTGGACAACGTCGACCCGAGCGACTTCACCCGAGGGCTGGCGGACTGCGGACCGGCCAAGGAGGGCTGCCCCGTCGCAGCCGCCCCGGCATTCGCCAAGGACAGCGGGATGGTGGTGATCGGACTGTGGGAACCGGGTGCCCCGGCGCCGGGCCTGGTCGGGCTCAAGTACCACCCCGGCCAGAGTCCGTTGCTGACCCGGGAATGGACTAGCAACGCCGTCGCCGACGGTGTCCAGGCCAGTCCGGTGGTATCCGGCGATGGCGCCACGATTTACGTCAACGGCCGCGACCAGCGCCTGTGGGCACTGCATGCGTCCGACGGGAAGCCGAAATGGTCGGTTCCGCTGAACTTCCTGGCACAGACGCCGCCGTCGGTGACGCCGGATGGGTTGATCGTCTCGGGCGGCGGCCCGGACACACGCCTGGTCGCGTTCAAGGACGCCGGCGACCACGCTCAGCAGGTCTGGCGACGGAACGACGTCAGCCCGCTCTCGACGTCGAGTCTGGCTGGGCGTGGGGTTGCCTACGCGGTGGTGACCGGCGGGCCGGGTGAAGGAGCCCGGGGCATGACGCTGCTGGTGTTCGATCCCGGCAGCGGCCGCACGCTCAACAGCTACCCGCTGCCCGAGGCGACCGGTTACCCCGTCGGCGTCTCGGTCGGTCGCGATCGCCGCGTCGTGGCTGCCACCAGCGACGGTCAGGTATACAGCTTCGCGCCGAGCTAACTCTTGATGGCCAGCGGCGGGATCGCGTCGCGGGGGACGTGAACCTGGCTGGGGCCGGCCAACGACGGCAGCAGTTCGCCGGCAGCGAAGTAGAAGATCAGTTCATCGTCAGTGATCGCAAGGTTTTGGTAATGCGCGGCATCTAATCCAGACGCGGGCGAAATGGCGGCACCGAGGCCTGTTTGTTTTCCCACCTCTCGTTGCACGATCGGGAAAATGGAATCGAGCGGCTTGGTATTCGGCGCGAAAAGCGTGTCGAAGGTGATCGCCTTTTGCCCCGCCATGTCGTAGTTGAAGCTTTTGTAGAAGCTCGACGGCCGCGGACCCCCGAGGTCTTCGAAGACTTTGAGCACCACGCTGCGGGTTCCGCCGGGCAGCTGGCCGGAATGGTACTGCTCGGACGTCACTTCCATTTGATAGGGCACATCACGCGGGCCGGACGTCTGCGCTGACGTCTGCGCGACGTTGACGAACCCGTCGCGATTCTGGCCGAGGAAATCGGTCAGCGCCTGGTCCGGATAGTCCGCCGGAAAAGACATGTTCACCGTGTAGGTGGGGGTCACCGTATGCACGACGCATGTTTGGCCGTCCTGAAGTGCTCCGCCCAAGTTGGCGCACGCGGAATCCGCTGCGGCGATCGGGCCGCAGGACCAGTTCAGCAAGGCTCCGGCCGCTATCAACGCGGCCGACATGATCTTGCGCATCGGTCGTCTCGTCCTCGCAGACTCAGAACGGCTGAAATGCCGTGCCGCCAGCGTACCTGGCCCCCCGTCTCGACGGCCTGCAAACGTCTCGCTGATGATCGCCTGCCCCGGTCAGCGGCCACGTCCTCCCCAACGGCGGCCGCTGACCGGGCTGGCGGGTCCGTTAAAACAGCGTCGTGAGCTCTGTCCACAGGTTGCTGACATCCGCTGCGGTCCCCGCGCCATCGAAGGCCGAGAGCACGTCGGCCCACAAGGCCTGGCCGTCGCCCAGTGCACCGGCGGGATCCGTGGTCGCCATCAAGTTGGTGCTCTCGGCGGCCGCGGCGGTGGACGTCGTCGACCCACTGTCGCCGTAGAACTTCACGATGTCGACGAGATGGTCGCTGCCTTGCGCGTAGGCGGTCACGAGGCTGTTACCTTCGGAGTAGGAGCCGTCGTAGCTGCCGGACCCTGCCGCGTCGCCGCCGGACCAGCCGGTGTCATTGTTACCGAAGATGACGGCGTAGTCGAAGCTGCCCGGATTCGTGGGATCGGTTGTTCCGGCCCATCCGCTGCTGTCGTTGCCGAACACGAAGGCCGTGCTGTCGGCCGAGGTGCCGGCCATCGTGTCGCTGGTTGCGCCGGCCACAGCGGTAGAATCGGTGCCGTCGACGCTGGCATAGTTGTCGGTGCCGAATGCGTAGGCGTTCGCGCCGGCGCCGTTGGCGATGGCGATGTCACCGTCGGTTCCCGAGTGCGCGTACGCAGTGCCATCCTGGAACAGCGTGATTCCGTCAAACGAGATAGCCAGGTTCAATGCCGGAGTGGTGTCCGACGCTGACGATGCCCCACCGCCGAGAACGCTGTCGACTGCCGACAACCAATCGGAGGATGAATCGGCCGACGCCATCCCAGGGGTAGCGGCAAGCGCTCCCCCGATACCCAACCCGACGGCCAGCACTGCCAGCCGAGTCCAAGCACGAGCGGTCCTCATTGATTTTCCCCTTCCCCCAACGCGCGATGTGCGCACTTTTAATAGCTGTCGGCGCCCACCGCACCGAGTGACCATAGCTTATGCGTCAGCGTCAATTCTGTTCGAACAAAGTCTGATAATTATAGAAAAATCCCTCAGCCCTTATTCGGCCGGTCAAAACAGGTTCCACGTGCTGAACTACGTGGGCAGTAGGAGCATTTTGCAGGATTTTGATCATGATCAGCGACCGCCAGTTTGCCCCCGGCACGACAACAACTTAGGTGGCCGCCAAGATGGATGTCAGAGATACCGTCTATGTATCCGGATCAAAGGGTTGAATTACCAAGGCCACGAGCTGCGTCCTCGGATCTGGACTGTCGCCGGCCCGCTCACGTAAGTCTGCGGCACGATCCCGTCGCAGCTCATGGGGAGATATTGCGCCACTGTTTCGGGGTCATCGCGATGGACGGCAGATGAACGCGGTGCCCTGGGCTGTCGCGCCCGCCCCGATCCGGGTGATGACCACTGTCAGCGACTGGCCGCCACGCGGCGTCAACCGCCGACGCAGCACATCCGGATCGACCTCCACACCGCGGACCAGGATCTCCAGCACCCCGCAGTCGAGCGCCGCCAACGCGCGTCGGAGCCGCCGCTCGTCGAACGCCAACTGCTCGAGAACCTCGAACCCTCGCACGCCCGCTGGCAATTCGTCGCCCGACAGGTAGGCGATCATCGGGTCGAGCTGCCACAGCCCGTACCTCGCCGCAAAGTGCCGGACCAATCCGGCGCGGACCACCGCGCCGTCGGGATCGACGATCCACCGGCCCACCGGCCGTACCGGGCAATCGTCCGGATCGGCGTCGGTGATCTGCTCCTCACGGTCCAACATGCTGGCCCGCCGGCGAACACCCGGCTCACTCAGACCCGTCGACCACAGGCAGGCTTCCCGGACCGAGCCGCGATAGGAGGTGACCTCGATCTCGCCATCGAAACCGAGTGGGGCCAGCGCCCCGAAATCGACTCCGGGTGCGCATTTGACGACCAATTCCCGGCCCCGATAGGCCTCGATCAGCTCGTCGAGGGCGGGCTGATAGTCGCGCGGGTCGAACCGCCGCCGACCGCCACTTCGTCGCGCCGGGTCGGCGACCACCACGGCGTCGCGCGTAATCGGATGCAGCGCGTCGGCTCGGCAGAGGCCCACGCTGTCGCCCAGGTTGTGCCGCGCCATCGCCAGCCGCACCGGGTCGATGTCGCTGCCGACCACCCGGCTGGCCGATCCACGCAGCGCCGCCAGCTCGGTACCGACCGAGCAGGTCACATCGTGAATCACGGTGCCGGACAGCCGCCTCGCTCGATGCAGGGCGACCGGCCCGGCGCTGGCCTGCTGCAGCGCCTCGTCGGTGAACAGCCAACCGTGAGTTCCGGCCAGCTCGGCGAGCTTTGCCGATGCGCGGCGGCGCAGCAACACCGTCTCGACCAACACCGGCGTGCGGTCACCGAATCGCTTTCGCAGCCTTGCGATGTCGCCGACCCGGTCGGTCAGCGGCACGGCGTCGACCGCGGCCAGCGCAACCGAGCCCTCGTCGGACGTCAGGTAGGCGACGTCGCCGAGGCCGAAGATCAGGACGGCTTGACCCCGGTGATCTCGACGTTGTAGAACCAGCCCTTCGGTACCAAGCGGCGCCAGACGTTGGCGTCGGCCCAGCTGAGCACCTTCCAGCTGGTGAACGCGAACTTGGCCCAGGCCCAGCCCAGCTTGTCGGGCTGCACCGCGTATTCGAAGGTCCGCAACGGCCAGCCGAGCATCGCGGCGGTGAATTCGACGGTCGCGGTGTCGACGTCGACGGCGCCGGCGGATCTGGCCATCTTTTCCAGCTCGGCCGGGAAGAAGGTGTGCAGATCAACGATCGACTCCAAAGCGGCAGCGCGCGAGGATTCGTCGAGCTCAGCCTGCGGACGTCGCCAACCGTCGAGCCCAGGCAGCTTGGCGGCGTTGGTCGCGACCCGCCAGGTCAGCGTCGACAGGGCGCGCGCGTAGCTGTTGCCGACCGTGGTCGGCTCGCCGGCGAACACGAATCGGCCACCGGGCCGCAGCACGCGAAGAACCTCTCGCAACGTCAGCTCGACGTCTGGGATGTGGTGTAGCACAGCATGTCCGACGACCAGGTCGAAGGAATTGTCGTCGTAGGGAATGCGCTCGGCGTCGGCGACCCGACCGTCGATGTCCAGTCCCAGCGACTGTCCGTTGCGGGTGGCGACCTTGACCATGCCCGGCGACAGGTCGGTGACCGAGCCGCGCCGTGCCACGCCGGACTGGATCAGGTTGAGCAGAAAGAAGCCGCTGCCGCAGCCCAGCTCGAGGGCATTCGCGTAGGGCAGGCGGTGAATCTCGTCGTCGGGAACGACGGTGTTGAAGCAGTCCCGGGCGTAGTCGATGCAGCGCTGGTCGTAGGAGATCGACCATTTCTCGTCGTAGTTCTCGGCTTCCCAGTCGTGATAGAGGACCTGGGCCAGCTTGCTGTCGTGGCGGGCGGCCTCGACCTGCTCGGCGGTGGCGCACGGCTGCGGCGCCGGGTTGGTACTGGTCATGGTCGTCCAGCTTATCGGAGCGCGTCGCCGGGCCTGCTCGCTCTCTTCGGCCGCCCGCGACGGTGCGACGGGGCTCACGGTGACGGTGACGGTGCTTGCACCGGCGTTCGAGGCGATGACCAGGTCGGCAGCGTTGGGGGCAGAGACGACCTCTCCCCCGGTGACGCTCACCGCGTAGCCGTTCGGGAATTCGACGGTCGGCACCGAGATGGTGGTCTGCGCGCCCGCGGGGAAGCTGCCCAGGCCATCGGCCTCCTCGGTGGAGTAGCTGAAGTCGAAGGTGCCGTTGTCGAACGAGTAGGAAATCGGGGTGCCCGAAATCAGCTGCGGGTAGGGCTCGGCCAGCGTCTCCAGGTTCGCGGTGTTGACGTTGTCGCCGGTCGGTGGCAGTTCGGGGTTGTACACCAGCGATTCGGAGCTCGGCGGCGACGCGGTGGTGGTGATGTCACCCTGGCTGGAGTAGGCCCACTCCGTCCAGCCGATCAGATGCTGGCCGGCGGCGTCCATCGGGTCAGCGAGCTCGGTCTGGTCGCTGCTGGCCCCGAACTCGGTCATGAACGCCGGAATTCCTTGTGCATCAGCATATTTCAGCGCGTTGTCGGCGATGTTGGCGACGTTCGGCACGCAGCCCAGCGGCCCGAGGTCGTACTCGCAGTAATCATGGAAAGAGAAGACGGTGTTGGTGGCGTCGACGGTGCCCAGGTGCGTGGGCACGCCGGTGCCGAACAGGACGCTGGGCTCGTAGAAGATCGGCGTGCTCGGGTCGACGGATCGAATCGCGTCCGCCGCCTGGTCGTAGAACGGGGTCAGTTGCTGGCTGTCGAAGTATGAGCTGCCGAACAGGGCCGGCAGTGTCTGCGAGCCTGCCTCCGGTTCGTTCATCAGCTCGAAGCCGACCACGTCGGAATTGCCGTTGAACGCGCTGGCGACGTACTGCAGCATCTGCGCGTAATCGTCCTCTAGCCCAGCGCCATTCGGTGCATCGGCATTCGACCAGAACGAATCCCAGGCCTGGGTCTCGGCAGGATTGAAGAACTCGTTGTACGGGAAGGGCAGCGACGGGTTGGCCGCACCGCCGGTCTCGGTCGCCCACGCCGGCGCGCCTTCGCCGCCGAATGCGCTGCCGTACGCGTCCTGATGGAAGTCGAGGATGCTGTAGATCCCGTGGTTGCCCAGGGTCTGCACGGTCGACTCGATCGAGTCGAGGTAGGCGGTGTTGAAGACGCCGGGCTCGGGCTCCAGATAGGACCAGATGACGCCCACCCGGACCGCGTTGAATCAGTTGGCGGCGAGGAAGGCTGCGTCGTTGGCGCCGAAACC
>NZ_JBYCLA010000079.1:0-2688 GCF_057473665.1 Mycobacterium sp. TH-M25 | reverse complement strand
TGATGAAGCGGCCATCCTTGGTCTGGTAGTTGCCGACCAGCGGATTGGGCATGTCGCGGTGGGCGAAGGTCGGGATTGGGTCACCTCCATAGAGGTTCGCAGCCGTGACCTGCGGGGTCATCGCCCACGCCGCCAGGCCGAGCAGCGAGACGTCGACGATCGAGGTCTCGCCGGTCGCCTTGCGCTTGTAGAGCGCCGCGGCGATGCCGCCGGCTATGGTCAGTCCGCCCATCAGGTCACCGAATGCCGGCGTCTGCATCACCGGCTCCGGCAGTTCCCGGGTCAGCGCATCGGCGATTCCACCGCGCGACCAGAACGAGACGCCGTCATAGCCGGGCCGGTCGGCGTCAACACCCTGTGGTCCGTACCCAGAGCCGCGGACGTAGACGATGTCGGGATTGACGGCGCGAATCTGGTCGACCTCGATACCGAAATGCTTGCGACGGCCGGGCAAGTAGCTGGTGAGGAACACGTCGCTGGATTTCGCCAACTCGTGGACGACCTCCTGACCGCCCGGTGTGGTCAAGTCGATTCCGATCGACTTTTTTCCGCGGTTGGGCATTTCGATCATGTAGTTGACCGCGGTCGGGCCGCCGGGAATGAGACCCATGGTGACCAGTCCGCGCTGCGGGTCACCGCCTTCGCGCGGTTCGACCTTGATCACGTCGGCGCCCCACTCGGCCAGCACCGCGCCGGCGGCGGGGACGAAAGTCCAGGCCGCGACTTCCAGTACGCGGATGCCGCTCAACGGTCTGGCGTCAACCATGACGAGTCCTCGTTTTCCACACTAGTTTTCAGCTATTCAGCGATGAGCCCGAACCGACGGTGTGCCGCGCGGATATCGATGCATGCCTGTTCGCGCGACGCGGCCTGGGGCGGCCGGAAGGCCGGTTGATCGCGTCGTTCCTCCTGAGCGGAAAGTTGACCAGACGCTCGATGAGGACCTTACGGCCGACCCCGCCACTGTAAAGGCGATATGGCCGATCTGCTGCGGCTCTTCTGCTACGTTCTCGCGGTGGTGACTGTGGCCGTCGGCCGACTCGGCAGGCCTGTCGACAACGACGGTCTCGGCGGTAGTCGATCTGAGCCATGCCAAAACTTGGCGAATATCGGCCTCGCCGGCACCGCCGCTACTACCGTGCTGAATACCGCCCCCGCCGGGAGCGCTGCAGAGCCGAAGGTGCACCGTGAAAAAACAGCTTTTGGTCACCACTCTTGCCGCGGCAGCGTTCGCCGTCATCGGCATACCCTCGGCTCACGCCGACGACCAAGGATTTCTCAACGAACTGCGGGCGAACGGCTTCGCAGGTTGGTCTGTCGCAGGCCAGCAGATGCCCGATGGCGTGCTCGTGTCGCAAGGTTATATGGCGTGCAACCGGCTGCATCTGGGAGAGCGGCCTGACCAGTTGATTGGACAGTTGAGTCCCAACGACGTCAATACCGGTCGGATGTTGATTCACGCTGCACAGCACAACCTGTGTCCTGACACGCTGTGACAGCGACGCTGACGCAGATCCCAAGCCGCGCCGCACAATCTGCCGAACCAACGCCGATGCTCAACGATAGGCGTCGCTGCGCTTGGCCGCGGTGAACACCGTGATTTCGCCGTCGGCATGGTCGATGGCATGCACCACTCGATATTGCCCGAAACGCACCCCCCAATCACGCTGGTTCTCAACGAGTTTCTTCGTATTGGCCGGTTGCGGCTCGTGGGACAAACCAATGACCACCCGCAGAGCTGCTTGCAACTCGGCACGCGGGAGTCGCTGTAGCCGCCTTAGCACGTCGGGGTGGAACGGCATTCTCATCCCCCAGCGCTCCCAGGCTTTCACGAAGATCCCGTAAACGGTGGATACTCATGTTTACACAGCACTCCGGATAGCGACACCAGCTTGG
Source organism: Mycobacterium sp. TH-M25 (assembly GCF_057473665.1). NCBI lineage: Bacteria > Bacillati > Actinomycetota > Actinomycetes > Mycobacteriales > Mycobacteriaceae > Mycobacterium > Mycobacterium sp. TH-M25. The sequence continues at coordinate 792 of NZ_JBYCLA010000079.1, read as the reverse complement.
CGAATGCCAGAACGAGGTCGGGTGGGCGGGGTCGGGCCTAGCGGGCCCGGTGTCGTGAGTCATTAATTCGTAAGCAGCGCATCCGCTTCGAGGATCTTCGTTGAGATTGACGTTGGCGCGAAGAAGTGCGAGAGACCGCCACACTACGGTCGATTTGGGCGATATCCGCGACCGTCGACCGCCTTCGTAGGCTTCTCGACGACGGCGGTCTCGGTCGTGCCGATTGCAGCCAGCGTCGCCATCAAAGATCAGCGCGGCGGGCCGAGAATGACCTGTCCGTACATGTCGGCCGCTTCGGCCATCCGTTCTGGCGAGATTTCGAAGCCGTCCGGACGCGGCGTCGCCTTGTCACGTCCAGCGTGGCGGAACATGCCTTCGATGCCCGCCGGAGTGTTGATCATCAGCAAATCCGCTTTCTTGGACGTGATGCGGTACGCGTGCGGAATGTTCTTGGGCAGATAGACAATTCCGCCTTCCGACAGCTCCATTTCCTCATCGTCCAGCCAGAGCAGCGCGGTGCCCTTGATCAACATGAAGACCTCATCCTCACGCGTGTGCTTGTGATAAGGGGGCGCTTCGCCCTCGCTGACATCGAAGCGTCCGACCATCAACTGGCCGTTGGTCGCCTTCCCGTCGAGCAAGATCGCCAACGTGCCACCGTCAAGCCATTCCAGCTGCTGCTGTTGATCCGGCTGCGCCAGGTACGCCATGCTCATGGACAAGATTATTCATCCGTCGGCATGAACATGCCCGCCCAGAAGCCAAAGACACCCCCGGCCGAAACCGGGGGTG
>NZ_JBYCLA010000078.1:0-6436 GCF_057473665.1 Mycobacterium sp. TH-M25 | reverse complement strand
GATCCTGGCCGGGAGCTCACGCCGCCGCTGTACGTTGGCGAGATCTGCATCGGTCAGCCGGTTTTCGCGTAGTGGGCCGCAGAGGATGTTGGCCGCGCCCACCGCATCCGCAACCGCGAGGTTGATGCCAACCCCGCCGACCGGGGACATCGCGTGCGCCGCGTCGCCGATACACAGCAGACCTTTACGCCACCAGGTTGTCAGCCGATCCACCCGCACATCGAGTTGGCTGGTCTGGTCCCAGGAGTGCAAGTCGTTGACATGCTGCGCCAAATTGGGCTGCACGGCGACCAGTCGCTTCTTGAATGCCTCCAGCGATCCGTCGCGGGGGTTTTCGCCCTTGGGCATGAGGTACGCAATTTGCCAGTAGTCGCCCCGATAGATCATCGCCATCATCAGGCCCTTGCGAACCACCCCGACAGGTTCCCGAGGGTCACCGGGGCGCCAATTCAATCGGAACCACAGCACATCTATCGGCGAATTCGAACTCCCGACCTGCAACCCGGCCGCGGCGCGCACCGCGGATTTGCGTCCGTCCGCACCGATCACCAGATCGGAGTGCACCTCCAGATCCGGAGTGCGGACGCCCACGACACGGTCTCCTTCGACCAGCAAGCCGGTCACCTCCGCGTTGCGGATCAGCGTGAACTCCGGATAGGCACTGCACTTTTCGGCGAGAAAGTCGAGGAAATCCCACTGTGGCATCAGCGCGATATAAGGCTGCCTGAAGCCGAGCCGTGTGAGTGCTCGGAAGTTGCCGAAGGTTCGCAGTGTCCCGTCGGTATCGAAGGCGAGCCGCCTGACTTTGGTGTGCGGCAGACGCAGAAATTCGTTGATCAGTCCCAGCTCGTCCATGACGCGCAAAGTGCTGGGATGCACGGTGTCGCCACGGAAGTCGCGCAGGAAGTCATTGTGTTTCTCCAGGACCGTCACGTTGATGCCGGCCCGGGCCAGGAGTAGCGCGTGCACCATGCCCGCGGGGCCGCCGCCGGCAACACACACCTTGGTTCGCACGACTCGCGTCATGGACCGACACTACGACGTGGGTCAACCGGACGTGGGCACCTTACGGTGGGCCCGCAGCGCTTTGATCTCGCGCTCGAAATCCTCTGCGGACTCGAAAGACCGGTAGACCGAGGCGAATCGCAGATAAGCCACTTCGTCGAGTTGACGTAGGGGCCCGAGGATGGCAAGGCCGACCTCATTACTGGGAACTTCTGGCGCGCCGGCCGCGCGCACGGCGTCTTCAACCTGCTGCGCCAACAGGTTGAGCGCATCGTCGTCAACCTGGCGGCCCTGACATGCGCGGCGCACCCCGCGCATCACTTTCTCCCGGCTGAACGGCTCGGTCACGCCACTGCGCTTGACGACTGCCAGCACCGCATTTTCCACCGTCGTGAATCGCCGTCCACATTCTGGACACGATCGGCGACGTCGGATTGCCTGTCCTTCATCGGTTTCACGGGAGTCAACGACTCGCGAATCCGGATGTCGACAGAACGGACAATGCATGGCCGCTCCTTCGCCGCACTGACTTCGGGTGTCCCGAACCCCTATGAGCCTACCTGCGCTCCGGGGCGCGGACCTAGCATCACTGGGTGTCGCGGCTGTTACACGACTCATCCCACCGGTGCGATCAGCGTCTGGCCGGCCGTCACCGCAGAAGACTTGAGCTCGTTGAGTTCGCGGATGCGCGCCGCGACGTCACCGGCCGGCACATCCGGCGCCACCCGGGCAGCCAGACGTTGCAGTGTCTCCCCCGGTTCGACCCGGACCACCGCGAGCCGGTCAGGCATGTGCACCGCGGCCTTCTCGGGCCCGCCATGCAACATCCCACTGAAGTGGGCGACGAATCCCAACCACACCGTGATAGCCGCGGCGACTATCGCAAGCGCCACCGTGGTCGCCGGGGTGATGGGTCGCGGCCGGTGCGGGGCACTCGACAGCAACACGCCGGTGCCGCGATAGCGCGGCGGCGCCGCAACGGGCCTGGATGGCCGCGGACCTCGCGATCCCGGCCGGCTACCGCGGCCGGCCGGACGTACCTGGGCGGGGCGAATTCGGGGCTGCGCGGTCGGTGAGATCGTCTCGATGTGCATCATGTGCGTTCCTCCAGTCGGCTCGTAGTCGATCACGTGTTCGAAGAGTAATCGATAGTGTGTTCGAAAAGCGAACATGTGATCGAACTGTTGCAGATGCCGATGACGGTAAGCCAGGCCACCGACAACTTTTCCGGCACTGCGCGGGTCATGGCTGCGACATGCCTCGAACACATGTTTGATATCCAGCCAAAATATCGCTACATTCGTCCGTATGAGCGACAGCGATACTCCGGACACCGAATCTCAACGGCCGCCGCGATCAGCCGATTCGGGGCTGACGCCGCGCCAACGGACAATCCTGGACGTCATCCGCGCGTCGGTGACCACCCGTGGGTATCCGCCCAGTATTCGGGAGATCGGTGACGCAGTCGGACTGACGTCGACATCGTCGGTTGCTCACCAGCTGCGCACCCTGGAGAAAAAAGGCTTTCTGCGCCGCGACCCCAATCGCCCGCGCGCGGTCGACGTCCGATCGGCTGACGAGCTGACGAAGCCGTCGGTGCTCACCGACGTTGCCGGGTCGGACGCGTTGCCGGAGCCGACGTTCGTCCCTGTGCTGGGTCGCATTGCCGCCGGTGGCCCGATTCTGGCCGAGGAAGCGATCGAAGACGTCTTTCCGTTGCCGCGCGAACTCGTCGGCGAGGGCGCGCTCTTCTTGCTCAAGGTGGTCGGTGAATCGATGGTCGACGCTGCGATCTGCGACGGCGACTGGGTGGTGGTCCGTCAGCAAAACGTTGCCGACAACGGCGACATCGTGGCGGCGATGATCGATGGAGAAGCCACCATCAAGACCTTCAAACGCACGGGCAACCAGGTTTGGCTGATGCCGCATAACCCGGCTTTCGACCCGATCCCGGGCAACGATGCCGCGGTGCTCGGCAAGGTCGTCACGGTCATCCGCAAGATCTGACGCCGCGGGAGCCGGTGCCCTAGCCGGCCTTGTGGAAGCCGTTTACCCTGGCGATTTCCTCGCTAGCAAACCAGATTTCGGCCGGGGTGTCGTCGTAAAGCCCGTTGTCGGGCATGTAGTAGAGACCCGAGCTGGCGTTGGCCTTGACAGGATAGCCCTCCGGCACCCGGTAAGGGTCATCCATCGGAAGGTGAATCGCCAACTGCCCGGACATAACTCGCGCTATCGGCACGGCTGTCGTCTCTTGCGAGTCATCGCCGTAGGCGTCGGCCGCCGCATGCCGTCCGGCCCGGGCCTCACGCCCCACCGGAATCCCGGTCGGGTGGGTGTCGACATTGTCGGGATCCTGGGCGAACTGCGCGTCGACCTGGTTGAACTCGTCGCCGTGGTCGAACTCCCCGAAGTCGGAATACTCGTCGTGCCGATCGGTGTCCTCGCTGAGCAACTCCTCCACCAGACTCTCGTGATCGGGTGGCATCCACGCACTGGCGGGCTGTCTGGGCAGGCGGACGGTCCGTGGACGCGGCGGCCGGTACTCCTCGTCCAGACCGGTGACCGCCAAGCCGGAATCGACCTCCGGGGACCATTGCGAAACCGCTTCGGTGGCGGCCTCGTCACCGGATTCGTTCCCGCGGCCCGCACCGTCGCGTCTGGCCGCACGACGCCGACCTGACCATCCCACCACAAGTGTCAGGAGGCCGACCAACAACAGGCCGCCCACACCGGCCAGCAACCACCGCCAGTGACCGGGCAGCCAACCCACCGCGGTATCAGGCCTCGCCGCATTTGCGCGCGTCGTTTGGCCTGGTATCTCCAGACCGGACAGCGCCGACGCCAGGTTCGTCGGCTCCGTGGTGAAGGTGTTCTTCGTCTTGTTCCACGCGATCTGACCGCCGGTGAATTTCTGTGTGATGACATCGCCGGCGACCGTCTGATCACCAACCGGCGCGCCGAGTCTGCCGGTCGCGCCCAGCAGCTTGTCCCACGCGGCTTTGACGGCCCCACGCACCACATACGCACCATGGTCGGACGTCCAGAAGATCACTGGTTTGTCGTCTGCGGAGAAAGCGCTGACCCTACTGGCCGGTTTCAGCAGACCCCCGTCGGCTTCGTTGGCGATCGGGAAGCCCAGGCCGCTGTTGACCGGCCCGCCGAGCGCCTCGTACTTGGTCAGAATGTCGGTCTCGACGGCGTTCGCGCCGGTGTTGGGGCTGAAGAAGACCGTCCCACCGGCGAAGTTTTGGGCCAGTCCGTCGCTGCCAACCGGATACTGGTCTCCCTGCTTGGCGCCCAGCGGACCGGACGCGCCGCCGGCAGCCCGCCACGCCGTGTTGATATCCGCCGTCGGATCGACCGGCACCTGCAAGCCGGCGAGCTGGCCGGCCAAGTCCGGCGGAACGGTGGTGAAGACCTTGGTCAGCCGGTTCCAGGACACCTTGCCGCCGCTGAACGCCTGGGTCGCGAGTTCGCCGTCGTAGGTCTCATCCCCGGTCGGAACGCCGAGGGCGCCGCCGGAACTGCCCAGCCTGTCCCAGGCGGCGTTGATCGCGCCGCGCACAACGAACGCGCCGTGATCGGCGGTCCAGTAGATGAGCGGCCTGTCGCTTGCCGAGAACGTACTGACCCGGCTGTCGGGCCCAGCCAACCCGCGTGCCTCGTTGGCGGTCGGAAAGCCCAGGTCGGAGGCCGCTGGGCCACCCAAAGCCTCGTACTTTTCCAGGATGGCGCCCATCATCGACCGTGCACCCGTCGCCGGCGTGAAGAACATCTTCCCGTTGACGAAGTCCTGGGCAAACCCTTGGCCGACCACGTAGCAATCGCCCTGCTTGGCACCCAGATCCGAGGTGTCGCCGCCGGCCTCTTTCCAGGCGGCGGTGATCGCATTGTCGGCGTCGCCAATCGGCGATGCGTTCGCGAGGGGCATCTGCAGCGCCATGAACGTGAATGCCGCGGTCATCGCCACCAGACCACGCGCTGAACGCGCGAGGACATCCAGCCGTCTTCGCTGCCTTCTCATCCCGCCCTCCCGCGGTCGCCCAGTCCGAAGTCTTGGACCCCATGCGGTCCGTCCGATGGGCCGCCACGACTCTGTTGCGGGCGACGACACGTGGGAAATCATATGCAGACCCTACGGAATGGTCATCGCGTCGATGCAGAATTACCCTTCGCACCGCGCAATTGCGTCGAATTCCGCTCCGACACCCTCGCGACGTTGTGCGCTGAGCCGATGCCGAGAAGCCTCTCGCGAAGCTGCGGTGGGCCAACGGCTACATCGTGGCTGCCCGATGAATTCACAGCCGCGTTCCCACCATCCTCACTCCGGCAGAAATATCAGCGCCGGCTCAGAACCTTTTCATCGCAGGCGGATGCGCCTATTCCCGGGAAATCCGGAGGCTAGACACCCAGGCTGCGGCCGATGATCTCCTTCATGATTTCGGTGGTACCGCCGTAGATGGTCTGCACCCGAGCATCGAGATACGCACGCGCAACCGGGTATTCGCGCATGAAGCCATAGCCGCCGTGGAGCTGCAGGCAACGGTCGATCAGGTGCACCTGCTTCTCGGTGGCGTACCACTTGGCCATTGCCGCCTGTTCGACGGTGAGCTTCTCTTCGAGGTGCAGGGCGATGAACTCGTCCACCATCACCCGCACCACCGTGGCTTCGGTGGCCAATTCGGCGAGCAGGAATCGGCTGTTCTGGAAACTGCCGATGGGCTTGCCGAAGGCCTTGCGCTCCTTGGTGTATTGCAGCGTCTGCTCCAACACCTGCTCCATGGCGGCGGCGGCCATGATGGCGATCGAGATCCGCTCCTGCGGGAGGTTTTGCATGAGGTAGATGAAACCGTGACCCTCGCTCCCCAGCAGGTTCTCGACGGGCACCTCGACGTCGGAGAAGGACAGCTCGGCGGTGTCCTGAGCATCCAGGCCGATCTTGTCCAGGTGGCGTCCGCGCTCGAACCCTTTCATGCCCCGCTCGACCGCCAGTAGTGAAAAGCCTTGTGCGCCTTTGTCAGGATCGGTCTGAGCGACAACAATCACCAAATCTGAGTTGATGCCGTTGGTGATGAAGGTCTTTGAACCATTGAGAACATAATGGTCACCCTTTTTGACGGCGCGAGTCTTGATGCCCTGCAAGTCACTGCCGGTGCCCGGTTCGGTCATCGCGATGGCGGTGATCAGTTCGCCGCTGCAGAATTTCGGCAGCCAACGCTGCTTCTGCTCTTCGTTGGCCAGGCTCAGCAGGTACGGCGCCACGATGTCGTTGTGCAGGCCGAATCCGATGCCGCTGTAGCGACCGTAGGTGGTTTCCTCGGTGATGATCGTGTTGTAGCGGAAATCGGAATTACCGCCGCCGCCGTACTCCTCGGGAATGGACATCCCCAAAAAGCCCTGCTTGCCGGCCTCCAGCCACACGCCGCGGTCG
>NZ_JBYCLA010000077.1:0-1635 GCF_057473665.1 Mycobacterium sp. TH-M25 | reverse complement strand
CAGCGCGGTGGCGAAATTGAAGTATTGGCTGGAGTGGTGAGCCTGATGGGTCGCCCAGATCAGCCGAATCCGGTTCGCGCTGCGGTGATAGCAGTAGTAGAGCAGATCGACGCCGAGAAGTGCGATCACCCAGGTGTACCAACGCGTCGCCGGCAGAAGCCAGGGAGCCAAGTAGGCGTAGATCGCGGCGTAGCCGAGCAACGCGATGAATTTCCAGGCCGCCGTTGTCGCCACCGAGATGAGACCCATCCGGATGCTGGCCCACGAATCGGCCGTCAGATAGGCACCCGAGCGCGGACGATCGGATTGCGCGTCCGCCTCCCGTTCGATGCGTTCGAGCTTGCGTGCCGCGGTCCACTCAACAATCAGCAGCAGAAGGAAGAACGGAATCGAGAACAGCACCGGGTCGCGCATCTGCTCCGGCAAACCCGATAGCCAACCGGCAATCGCATTCACGTCTCGCACCCTACGACTTCGCAGTCCTGGGCTCTGAAGCTTGGCCGGCTAATCCGTTTCCGGCGCCCGAGGCATGCGCTCGTCCTCGTCGCCGGCATACCAGTGCACCGCCTGAACGCCCTCTTGTAATGAGAGTTCAGCGACGAGCCGTTCCAGCCGGGCCGGGGCATGGCCGTCGCTGAGCAGGTACGCGGTCAAGGCGACGCTGTCATCACCGGTCCGACCCGTATGGATGCCACGCAACACCAGATCGCTGCCGCCGCCCGTGCGCTGGACAATCTGCGCGCGCGCGTACCTTTCGGACTTGGGCCGGCAGATCAGCTGCAGCTGATAGGGCTGGTCGTCTTCGTCCTCCTCCACCACGCTGTCGCCGTTATCGATCAGGTGGCCCAGCGGCCGCCCCAACAGGTGGATCGCGACGATGGTGCCCGTGGCGATGAGCGCGAACAGCGGATGTCCACCGGCCGCAAGCACACCGACCGCAGCCGAACACCACAAGGTCGCCGCGGTGTTGAGCCCGCGCACATTGAATCCCTCACGCAGGATCACCCCACCACCGAGGAAACCGACGCCGGACACGACGTACGACGCCACTCGGGTGGGACTGCTGTCGTTGGTGACGACGGAGTAGAGCACGAACAGCGTCGCGCCCGTGGCCACCAGTGCGTTGGTCCGCAGGCCCGCTCGTCGAGCCTGCCATTGCCGCTCGATTCCGATGAGGGCGCCGCAGCCGACCCCAACGCCCAAACGCAGCGCGAATTCAGCGATGCTCAGCGTCTGCATGACGCGGCACTCCTTTGCACTGGCGAGTCCCTTGAGCCAAACCGGCTACCCGGTGGCCGAGTCGCGACGAGGTTGGCGCGTCACCACGCCGTTGACGATAACGCCGGCGAGGATGTCAAGCCACTGCCGACTTACTCAGGGGCCCAACATTTCCCGGCCACTGCCGGGCGTGAGAAAAGATTTCACCGGGTGTTTGCCGTGCGGATGCGACATCGCTCGCGAATCTGCAGCAGGGTGATCGCAACGCCGGAAGCCGCCGATGCCACCGGACCGGCTGGGTATTACGGCTGCCCGACCCTGTGGTGAACGTGCGTCAGGCCCAGCTGCCGCCGACGGCGGAGTCGGTGGAGGACATGTTGTTGCCGGCCGACTGGACTTTTTGGCCGTGGCTGTTGG
>NZ_JBYCLA010000076.1:0-3104 GCF_057473665.1 Mycobacterium sp. TH-M25 | reverse complement strand
CATTCTGAAACCGCCGGGCTACCAAGATGCGCACGCCGGTTATTCTGATCCGCTCGACGAACAGCAGTTCCTCGTTGAAACGGTCAACCATCTGCAGAAACTCCCGGAATGGCGGGACATGGCCATTGTCATCGCCTATGACGACTCCGACGGCTGGTACGACCACCAGCCCCCGGTGATCGTATCGCCTTCCGCCACAGCCGAAGACGCTCTGGACGGCCCAGGTAAATGCGGCGATGCGGGCGGGGCACCCATCGTCTACCAAGGACGGTGCGGGTATGGCCCGCGGCTACCGCTGTTGGTGATATCACCTTATGCCAAAACAAATTTCGTGGACCACACGCTTACTGACCAAAGTTCAATCACTCGGTTCATCGAAGACAACTGGAGCACCGGCCGCATTGGCGATCACTCGTTCGACGAACGCGCCGGTGTACTGGACGGGATGTTTGATTTCAAGGGCCCGACCCAACCGACGGTGACGCTCGACGCCCATACCGGAAACCCGCAATAGCGCTAGCACAGCTAAACCGGCAGGATCTGATCCCGCCGGCTTCGATAGCTCTACATTGGACGCTCCCGAGTGGTGCCTCGCCCCCTAATGTGCTGTGGTTAGACACCAGCACTAGGTGGCGGGGCGCGCCAGGAGGACCCACGAAATGGCAAGCCATGGGTAGTCCATCGGAGCTGCGCCAAGGTCTGTCGCAGCGTCAGCTCAACATGATCGCCATCGGCGGCGTGATTGGCGCTGGGTTGTTTGTCGGGTCTGGCGTGGTAATCCATGCGGCCGGCCCGGCCGCGTTCCTGACCTACGCGGTGTGCGGTGTGCTGATCATTCTGGTGATGCGGATGCTCGGTGAGATGGCTGCCGCGAACCCCCGCACGGGATCGTTCGCTGACTATGCGGGACAAGCCCTCGGCGGCTGGGCCGGCTTCTCGGTTGGCTGGCTGTATTGGTACTTCTGGGTAATCGTGGTCGGATTCGAGGCCGTCGCCGGCGGGAAGGTCATCACCTACTGGTTTCATGCGCCGTTGTGGTTGCCCGCGCTGGTCCTGATGGTCATGATGACCGTGACCAACCTGTTCTCCGTCGCATCCTATGGGGAGTTCGAATTCTGGTTCGCCGGAATCAAAGTCGCTACCATTGTGGCTTTTCTGGGCGCCGGCACATTGTTCGTCCTCGGGCTGTGGCCAGATCGTCAGCTGGATTTGTCCAACCTCGGTTCGCATGGCGGATTCTTCCCGAATGGGGTGGGGGCCGTCTTTGCCGCCATCGTGGTCGCGATCTTCTCCATGGTCGGCGCGGAAATCGCTACCATCGCCGCCGCCGAAACCCCCAACTCGGAGCGCGCGGTGCAGCGCGCGACCAACACCGTGGTCGCCCGCATCGTGGTGTTCTTCGTCGGTTCGGTCTTTCTGCTGGTTGTGCTGCTGCCGTGGGACTCTGTGCAGGTCGGTGCCTCGCCCTACGTGGCTGCGTTCAAGCGGATGCGCATTCCCGGTGCGGATCAAATCATGAATGCGGTGGTGCTGACCGCCGTACTGTCTTGCTTGAATTCGGGCTTATACACCGCGTCGCGCATACTATTCGTGCTCGCCGGCCGCCGAGAGGCACCGGCTCAGCTGGTCAAGCTCAGCCGGCGCGGGGTCCCCTACGTTGCGATCTTGTGCTCGTCGGTGGTGGGTTTCGGCTGTGTCGTGATGGCCTGGCTCTCGCCCGGCACGGTGTTCGCCTTCCTGCTCGACTCGTCAGGCGCCGTCGTCCTATTCGTCTACATGTTGATTGCACTTTCCCAAATCGTTCTTCGTCGTAGGACGCCTCCGGATAAGCTTCTGGTCAAAATGTGGTTCTTCCCATGGCTTTCCATCCTTACCGTCGCCGGCATCGTGGGTGTGCTGGTACAGATGGCGTTCGACCGCGGCGCGCACACCCAACTCTGGCTCAGCCTGTTGTCGTGGGCTGTCGTGATTGCGTTGTACTTCCTCGTCAAGTGGCGGCGGGGCTCGGCCGCCCGCCAACTGCCAGCCGGTGGCAGGGCCGAGAGGCTTGCCGGTGGTCAACGAAATCGCTTTGGGCGCTGAGGTATTCGCAGCCCATCTGAGGCGTCCGGGCGGCCAAAGTCCCGCGGTATCTCACGGCCGGCGAAACTATGATCGTGCCCACGCCGTTGTTTATCGGGCACGGTATGAATCTGCGCGGTTGAACACACCAACTACGGTGACGTGCTGCAGTTCGTCGTCGATCCGGTAGATCACGCGGTAGGTACCGCGACGTGCGCTGCAGCGATCGTGCAACGGTGCTCGGAGCCGCTTGCCAACTCGGTGCGGACTGTCGAGCAGCGGACCGATAATGAACTCGTAGGCAGCGAACGCCACTGATTCGGGAAGTTGTTCGACTAGTTGCTTTTTCGCGATCGGCGCGATTATCAGCTGGTATTGCCGGTCGGTCACGTCCTAGCGCGGCGTGCTTGCATTGCGGCGGCAAGGCTGTCCTGATTCTCCCCTTCGCCACGGGCTAGCTCAGCGTCGGCCTCTCCAAGGGCGCGAAGCGCTGCTGAGTCGGAGAGCGCCGCAATGGTTTCCTCGAGTGACTCTAGATCGTCGACGGCGAGCAGGACTGCCGTGGGACGTCCGTGCACCGTGACTGTGATCCGTTCGTGCTGATCGCCGACGCGGGCTACCAATTCCGACAGATGTGCCTTTGCCTCGGCAAGCGAGCTGACTTGCGACATGGTCATAAGTATGACCAGTTTCTCTGTCGGGGTCCAGGGGAGGTGCTTTGACGGTTGAAGAGCTCAGCATCCACCTTGAGCTCGAAGGTCTGTCGCGCGAAATGACGCTGATTGTCTAGTCCGATGTAGCAGAGCCTGGTAGTGGCCAGCGCTGCGTTTACGCCCCGATCCCTTCACGGTGGCCTGCCTTACCGCTTACTTGAGTAGCACTTTCAAACGTGAGCAATCGTTGTGCGCATCTTCGTCGGCAGCCGTCAAGATGTCTTTGAGTTCCTGATTGTCTGTGGCGTCAATCCATTCAGACCAGCAGCTCCGAACTTCTGCAGTCAAATCATGGATGTATTCATTTAGGTGACGTCCATCGCTCAAGGT
>NZ_JBYCLA010000075.1:0-9850 GCF_057473665.1 Mycobacterium sp. TH-M25 | reverse complement strand
CTGCCCGGCTCGTCCGAGTCAGATCACGGTCATGGCTGGCCGCGTGGGCCGGCATGTCGGGGTCGATAGCCTTCGGCGCCTCGGCGGTCGGCGCGTTCGTGACGGAGGCAGGAAACGCGTGGAACGTGCAACTAGCCCAGCTCGGCACCTTTATCGGAGCGCTGTTTTTTCTGATGGCAGCGTTCCTCCGGCTGCCTCGACGGTCGTCGACTCCATCCGCCGGGGTGTGAGCCCGCCGGTACGACGATCTAGGGCGCAACCGGGCCGCCGGAGAGCCGGCGGTAGGTGTACACCTGGATCAGCAGCGCCAAGGGGCCGGTCAGCAGAATGCCCACGACGCAGGCGAGTAAGCCCACGATCACCAACAGGGCCTGCACCAAGAATGACAGCAGGGTGTCGCCGATGTGCGATCGAACGGTGCTGACGCTGGCCTTCAGCGCGTCGATGGGCGGCAGCGCACGGTCGGTCGCAAACGCGATGGTGAACAGCGCGAAGAAGGCGAACGCGATGACCGCGACGAACGACAACAACCAAAACAGGAACCCGAGCAGCGCCATCAGGTTCAGCACGGCGCTGATCACGCTCAACAGTGCGCCGGCCAGCACCACGTTGCCGAAGTTGCGCGGCTTGAAGAACGAGGCCACCGTGACCGGCCTGCCATCGGCGAGGTCGAGTGCTCCGGACAAGAACGCGGCCTGCACGAAGATGCCGAAGACGAAGGACACGATGAACAGCACGAGCGTGCCACCTGCGCCCAGACTCGCCGCGAATGAGGCGCCGTAGTCGCCGTCCGCCGCGGTATCGGCTGTGGCGCCCCCCAGCACCACGAACACCAGACCGTGAACGACCACGCCGATCACGCCATAGATCAACGCCGCCAGCACCAGCGGGCCGAGGTTCTTGCTGAACTTGTTCCACGCCCAGTTGAACGCTTCGCCGACGTCGAATCCCGACCCGGGTGGCGGTCCGTATCCGGGATAAGCCGGGTAACCCGGTGGCGGCCCGTAGCCCGGAGGTGGTGGCGGGTAGCCGGGGGGAGGTCCGTAGCCGGGCGGGGGTCCGTAGCCCGGCGGCGGTCCGTAGCCGGGGGGAGGAGGTGGCGGCGCGCCGTAGCTCGGCGGCGGTCCGTATCCGGGCGGAGGCGGATAGTCGCCCGGGTTGGGGTTACCCCCGTACGGCTCATTGGGATAGCCAGGGTGCTCCGGAGGTTGGCTCATGGCCGCTCCTGCCTCGTCGTCGGATGTTGTCCAGGCGTGTGCTTTGGCGAACTTAGCAAGTATTCGTCAGTGGCGCTGTGACCTCACGGTGGGCGCTTACGTGTCGCGTCGGCGTGGTATGCCTGAACCGTGCCTGAGGGTCTGTTCGACGTCCCCGACGAGGACGGTCTCGGCGAGCCTGCGCGCGGACGTGCGGCGGGGGCGCCACTGGCGGTTCGGATGCGCCCGTCGAGTCTCGAGGAGGTCGTGGGGCAAGATCACCTGCTGCAGCCCGGGTCTCCGCTGCGGCGACTGGTCGAAGGTTCGGGGATGGCGTCGGCGATCCTGTACGGCCCACCCGGCAGCGGGAAGACCACCCTGGCGTCGCTGGTGTCGCGAGCCACCGGCCGGCGGTTCGAGGCGCTGTCGGCCCTGTCGGCGGGGGTCAAGGACGTCCGGGCCGTGATCGATACGGCGCGACGCGCCGCGGCGCACGGTCAGCAGACGGTGCTGTTCATCGACGAGGTGCACCGGTTTTCCAAGACTCAGCAGGACGCGTTGCTGGCCGCTGTCGAGAACCGGATCGTTCTGCTGGTTGCGGCAACGACGGAGAATCCGTCGTTTTCGGTGGTCGCGCCCTTGTTGTCGCGATCGCTGATCCTGCAACTGCATCCGCTGACCGCCGACGCCGTCCGTGCGGTGGTGCGGCGCGCCATCGACGATTCGCGTGGACTGGCAGGCCGGGTCGAGGTGACGCCCGAGGCGGTCGACCTCTTGGTCAGACTCGCGGCGGGGGATGCCCGGCGGGCGCTGACGGCGTTGGAGGTGGCGTCCGAGGTGGCGGAGCGGGTCACGGTCGAGACCATCGAACAGTCGCTGGACAAGGCCGCGGTCCGTTACGACCGCGACGGCGATCAGCACTACGACGTGATCAGCGCTTTCATCAAATCGGTCCGCGGCTCCGACGTCGATGCCGCATTGCACTACCTGGCCCGGATGCTGGTGGCCGGCGAGGATCCGCGGTTCGTAGCGCGCCGGCTGATGATCTTGGCCAGCGAGGACATCGGAATGGCTGACCCGCTGGCGCTGCAGACCGCGGTCGCCGCGGCGCAGACGGTCGCTCTGATAGGTATGCCCGAGGCCAAGCTGACGCTGGCGCATGCCACCGTCTACCTGGCGACGGCGCCGAAGTCCAATGCCGTCACCACCGCGATCGGGGCGGCAATGGGAGACATCAGCGCCGGCAAGGCCGGCTTGGTGCCGCCGCATCTGCGCGACGGCCACTACGCGGGCGCCGCGTCGCTGGGCAACGCCCAGGGCTACAAGTATGCCCATGACGATCCGGATGGTGTTGTGCCGCAACAATATCCGCCTGATGAGCTGGTTGGCGTCGACTACTACCTGCCTACCGGCCGTGGGGCGGAACGCGAAATCGGGTCGCGCCTGGAGAAGTTGCGGGCAATCATTCGCCGACGGCGTGGTTAGTCACACCGGTCACATCAGCAACCTCTCTCGGTCGGCAGTCTTTTTCCGCAACATCACCACCGGCGATATCACCGGCCAGTGATAGCGCCCGTGGTCATAAAACGGAAACAGAAACTGTCCCCAACTCAGTGACTGATGTGGTTGGTGGTGCTGCCGTTGTCCGCCTGCTCGAGTCGTTCGGCCAGTGACCGGCCCGCATCGAGGACGTGTCGTTCGGCGATGTCGCGGGCTTTGTCAGGATTCCGATCGGCCAGGGCTGCCACCAGCGCCCGATGCTCGTCGAGTGCGTTGTGCTCGTGCTCGGGGAACATCGCGAAGAAGTTCGACGGAACCACCCGGACGGCTTGCCGAATTTGCGCCATCAACCGTCGCGAATGAGCGGCCCGATGAATCTCACCGTGAAAACGCCAGTTGGCGTCGACGGCCGCTTCTCCGGTGTGCATCTCGAATTCTGTTGCCAGCGAACGCAGTTGATCGATCCCATGATCAGAGACCCGTTCGGCGGCCCATGCTGCCGCTTGGCCGGTCAACACCCCGAGAATCGTGAAGCTGTCCAGAACGTCTCGCGGGGTCATGCCGATTACGGTGATCCCGCTGCGCGGCGCAACGCGCACCAACCCGTCGTAGGACAACTCGAGCAAGGCTTCGCGCACCGGTGTGCGACTGGTGGCGAATTCCTTGGTGATCGCGTCGAGGTCGAGGCGGGTGCCGGCGGGCAACGTGCCCGTCAGGATGCGGTCGCGCAACTCTCGCGCGGCGCGCTCACGGACCGTGCCGCCGACATCAACACCGTCATTCGGAGCCATGGCGAAGACCTTAAAGGCTGGAGGGACGTCGGGACTTGAAATCTAATATATCAGATGTTAGACATCAATGATGACTACTCGACAGATGGCGCTCGTCGCCTTCATGCAAGCGGGCAGCACGTCGGTTTACGCGGGCTCGTGGCGTCACCCCGCGACCGAGCACGGCTACCTCGACGCGTCGTACTACGCCAAGATCGGCCGGCAACTCGAAGAGGGCTGCTTCGACCTGATGTTCTTCGACGATCGGCTGGCGATGCCGGGTATCTACGGCGGATCGGTCGCCGACGCGGTCAAATACGGCGCGCGCCCGGTGAAGCTGGATCTGTCCATCGTGCTGGGTGTGCTCGCACACGCGACGTCGCGCATCGGACTGGGCGCGACCGGTTCCACCACCTACTACACGCCGTTCCACATCGCCCGCACCTTCGCCACCCTCGACCATTTGTCCGGCGGTCGGGCGGCCTGGAACATCGTCACCTCGGTCAACGACAGTGAGGCCCAGAACTTCGGCCTGGATATGCATTTGGGTCACGACGCCCGCTATGACCGCGCCGAGGAATTCCTCGAAGCCACCGTGGGACTCTGGGACACCTGGGAAGACGACGCGATCCTGCACGACCGGGTCAACGGCATCTACGCCGACCCGGACAAGGTCCACGAACTGCACCACAACGGCGAGTTCTTCAAGGTGCGCGGGCCGCTCACGGTGCCACGCACACCGCAGGGACGACCGGTCCTCATCCAGGCGGGTTCGTCCGGCCGCGGCCGTGAATTCGCTTCGCGCTGGGCCGATTTGATCTTCACCGGCGATCCGGGCATCGAGGTGGCACGCAACCACTACACCGACCAGAAAGAGCGCCTCGGGGCCGCCGGACGTGACCCGGACTCGGTCAAGCTCTGCCCGATGGCCTACGCAGTCGTCGGCGAGAGCGAGGACCATGCCAAAGAACGCGAGCAGGTCTTCCTCAACGATCTGGTGCACCCGATGGCCTCGCTGACCCTACTGTCGGAGTTGATGAACTACGACTTCGCCAAGCACGAGCTCGACGACCCGATCACCGACGACCTCATCGAAAACGTGTCCGGGATTCGTGGGCTGGTGCAGAACCTGCGCGCCCACATCTCCTCCCAGGGCGGCCCAATCACTTTGCGTGATCTGGCCGGACACCGCGCCACGCTGCTGCAGGGCCCGCGTTTCGTCGGCACCGGCAAGCAGGTCGCCGACCAGATGGAGGAGTGGTTCCACGGCGGTGCCTGCGACGGATTCGTCTTGGCCGCAACACATCTGCCCGGAGCGTTCGAGGACGTGGTCCGGATGGTGATCCCGGAACTGCAGCACCGCGGCCTGTTCCGGGATTCCTACCGCGGGTCGACGCTGCGTGATCACCTCGGACTGCAACGGCCGGCCGGCGTGCCCGTCAACGCATGATGCTGGAAGGCATCCGGGTTCTCGACGTCGCGACACTGGCCGCCGCACCGCTGGCCGCCACCTATCTCGGCGAGTTCGGCGCCGACGTCATCAAGATCGAGCAACCCGACGGTGGCGACCCGATTCGCACCTGGGGGAATCAGGTCGACGGCGTCGGGCTGATGTGGAAGTCGTTATCGCGCAACAAGCGGTCGATCACCCTCAATCTGCGGGTCGCGCAAGGCCAGGCGCTGCTAAGGCAGTTGGTCGAGCACGCCGCCGTGGTGATCGTCAACACGCGACACGCCACCCTGCGCAAGTGGGGCCTCGACTACGAAGCGCTGCGCGCGGTCAACGACAAGATCGTGATGCTGCACATCACCGGCTACGGGCTGACCGGACCGAAGAGCGAACGCCCCGGCTTCGGCACGCTCGGCGAGGCGATGAGCGGATTCGCCAACATCACCGGCGAGGAGAGCGGCCCACCGACGTTGCCGCCGTTCATGCTTGCCGACGGGGTGGCGTCCCTCAATGCCGCGTATGCGGTGATGATGGCGCTGTATCACCGCGATGTGCACGGCGCGCCGGGGCAGCTCATCGACATCAACCTGATCGACCCGCTGGCGCGCCTCTTGGAGCAGACGCTGCTGGGCTACGACCAACTCGGGCTGGTGCCCACCAGGGCGGGCAACCGCTGGGATATCTCGGCGCCGCGCAACACCTACCGCACCGCCGACGATCGCTGGCTGGCGATGTCGGGCAGCTCACCGGCGTTGGCGCTGAGGGTGTTTCGTGCCATCGGTCGCGCCGACCTGGTCGACGACGTCGACTTCGCCGATCCGCAGGGACGGCTGTCGCGGGCCCGCGAGGTAGATCAGGTGGTCGCCGACTGGGTGGCCACCAAGACGCTGGCGGAGGCGATGGCGATCTTCGACGCCGCCGAGGTGGCAGCCGCGCCGGTGTACGACATCACCGATCTGGTCGCCGACGAACAGCTCGCCCACCGCGAGGTGTTCGTCAAAGTCGCCGACGACCAATTGGGCGCGATGACCATCCAGGCCCCGGTGCCCCGGTTCTCCGGCGCGACCGGTCGAGTGAATCATCTTGGCCCGCAAATCGGTGAACACAACGCCGAGGTGTACGGCGAGCTACTCGGCCTGTCCGGCAGCGATATCGACGACCTGCACGCCCGGGGCGTGCTGTGAGGAGACTGCTCGGATGACGTCACTACTGCGCCGCTCGGAGCTCGCCGTCCCCGCGGCCAACGACCACATGTTCGCCAGGGCTGCCGCATCGCAGGCCGACCTGGTGTTCCTCGACCTGGAAGACGCCACGGCGCCGTCGCACAAGGAGGCGGCGCGCCCGAAAGTGGTCAAAGCGCTCAACGAGCTCGACTGGGGCCACACCGTGCGGGCGATCCGCATCAACGGCCTCGACACCCAGTGGTGTCACGACGACATCGTGGAGGTCGTCACCGGAGCCCGGGAGAACCTCGACACCATCATCATCCCGAAAGCGCTTCGAGCGCGCGACGTTTGGTGGGTCGACGTGCTGCTTACCCAGCTGGAAGCCAAACTCGGCCTGTCGCGCCAAATCCGCCTCGAGGTGCTCGTCGAAGAGGTCGAGGGGCTGGCCAACGCCGAGGAGATCGCCGTCGCCAGCCCACGATTGGACGCGCTGATCTTCGGCGTCGGCGACTTCTCGTTGTCCCAAGGCGCGCGGGTCGACACCAACTTCGACCCGCTGGGCGACTATCCCGGTGACTTCTGGGCCTACGCCCGCAACAAGGTGATCGTCGCAGCCCGGATCGCCGGCATCGACGCCATCGACGCGCCGTACCCCGACTACGGCAACCTGGCGGGCTACGAGCGCGCGGCGCGACGCGCCGCGCTGATGGGATACACCGGCAAGTGGGCGATTCACCCGAGCCAGATCGAGATCGCCAACACGGTCTACGCACCGACCGAGGAGGAGATCGCGCTCGCCGAACGCAACGTCGCGGCCTACCGCGAAGGTGAAAAGAAGGGCCTCGGAGCGGTAGGTGTCGACGGCGTCCTGGTCGACGCTGCGCACGTCAAGATGGCGCAGGCCACCCTCAAGCGCGCAGCCTTGATCGGCAAGGGTCGCTAGCGCTACGTAGGCTGGGCCGGTGAACACCGATGTGCTGGAGTTGGACACCGCGCGTCGCCGTATCGTCGACCTGACCGACTCAGTGCGCGCCTTCTGCGCGCCCAACGGCGACGGGCTCTGCAATGTCTTCGTCCCGCACGCAACCGCTGGGGTGGCGATCATCGAAACCGGCGCCGGTTCCGACGAAGACCTGATCGACACCCTGGAGCGGTTGCTGCCGCGCGACGACCGCTACCGGCACGCCCACGGATCATTCGGTCACGGCGCCGACCACGTGCTGCCCGCGATCGTCGCGCCGTCGATCACCGTGCCGGTCCAGGCGGGAAAGCCCCTGCTGGGCACCTGGCAGAGCGTGGTCCTGGTCGACCTGAACCAGGACAATCCGCGGCGGTCGGTGCGGCTGTCGTTCGTGCCGGGCTAGCCGGACTCGTCGCATGTCGGGGCGGGTAAGCCGGACCGGTACTGTAGTGCGGTCGAATAGCTGGTAGCCGCAGGACTGAAGAGGAAACCGAGAAGTGCAGACACACGAGATCAGGAAGAGGTTCCTGCATCATTTCGTGAACGCGGGCCACACCGAGGTGCCGAGCGCATCGGTGATTCTCGACGACCCCAACTTGCTGTTCGTCAATGCCGGCATGGTGCAGTTCGTTCCCTTCTTCCTCGGCCAGCGCACTCCGCCGTACCCGAGGGCGACCAGCATTCAGAAGTGCATCCGCACGCCCGATATCGACGAGGTCGGGATCACCACGCGGCACAACACTTTCTTCCAGATGGCCGGCAACTTCTCGTTCGGCGACTACTTCAAACGCGAAGCCATCGAGTTGGCCTGGACCTTGTTGACCAACAACGTCGACGACGGCGGCTACGGCTTCGATCCTGAGAAACTCTGGGCCACAGTCTATTTCGATGACGATGAAGCGATCGAGCTGTGGCGCGAGATTGCGGATCTGCCCGTCGAAAGGATTCAGCGGCGCGGGATGGCCGACAACTACTGGTCGATGGGCATCCCCGGGCCGTGTGGACCGTCGTCGGAGATCTACTACGACCGCGGACCGGAATTCGGGGCCGAGGGCGGCCCGGAAGCCAACGAAGACCGCTACATCGAGATCTGGAATCTCGTGTTCATGCAGAACGAACGCGGGGATGGCGCCGGCAAGGACGACTTCGAGATTCTGGGACCGTTGCCGCGCAAGAACATCGACACCGGGATGGGCATCGAGCGGGTCGCCTGCCTGCTGCAGGGTGTGGCCAACGTCTACGAAACCGACCTGCTGCGCCCCGTCATCGATGCGGTGGCCCGGCGCGCCCCGCGCGGCTACGACGCCGGCAACCACGACGACGACGTGCGCTACCGGATCATCGCCGACCACAGCCGCACGTCGGCAATCTTGGTCGCCGACGGCGTGAGTCCCGGCAACGACGGACGTGGCTACGTGCTGCGTCGTTTGCTTCGGCGGGTGATCCGCTCGGCCCGCCTGCTCGACATCGACGGTCCGATCGTCGGTGAACTGATGGCATGCGTCCGCGACGCGATGGGCCCGTCCTACCCGGAGTTGGTCACCGACTTCGACCGGATCAACCGCATCGCGGTCGCCGAGGAGGCAGCGTTCAACCGAACGCTGCAATCGGGCTCGCGGCTCTTCGAAGAGGCGGCCGCGGCCACCAAGGCCTCCGGCGCCACGGTGCTGTCCGGCGCGGACGCCTTCACCCTGCACGACACCTACGGGTTCCCGATCGAGCTCACTCTTGAGATGGCTGCCGAAGCGGACCTGCAGGTCGACGAGCTCGGGTTCCGGGAACTGATGGCCGAGCAGCGCCGCCGCGCGAAGGCCGACGCCGCCGCGCGCAAGCACGCGCACGCCGACCTGACGGCCTACCGCGAGCTGGTCGACGCCGGACCCACCGAATTCACCGGTTTCGACGAATTGACCTCGCAGGCGAAGATTCTGGGCATCTTCGTCGATGGCAAGCGGGTGCCGGTGATAACGCATGGGACCGAAGAGTCCGCGCGCGCCGACCGCGTCGAAATCGTGCTCGACCGCACGCCGCTGTACGCCGAATCGGGTGGTCAGGTGGCCGACGCGGGCACCATCAGCGGCACCGGATCCAGCCAGAGCGCCATGGCGGTCGTCACCGACGTGCAGAAGATCGCGAAAAGCCTGTGGGTGCATCGCGTCGACGTGGATTCGGGAGAGTTCGTCGAAGGAGACACGGTCGTCGCAGCCGTCGACCCCGGCTGGCGCAAGGGTGCTACCCAGGGCCACTCCGGAACGCACATGGTCCATGCCGCCCTTCGGCAGGTGTTGGGCCCCAACGCTGTTCAGGCCGGCTCGCTGAACCGTCCGGGCTACCTGCGGTTCGACTTCAACAGCCAGGGCGCGCTGAGCGCCGAGCAGCTCAGCCAGGTCGAGCAAGTGACCAACGAGGCCGTCCAAGCCGACTATGAGGTACACACCTTTCTCGAAAAGCTGGACAAGGCCAAGGCAATGGGTGCGATGGCCATGTTCGGCGAGGCCTACCCCGATGAAGTGCGTGTGGTCGAGATCGGCGGGCCGTTCTCGCTGGAGCTGTGCGGTGGAACCCACGTGCACAATTCGGCGCAGATCGGGCCGGTGACCATCCTCGGTGAATCCTCGGTGGGCTCCGGCGTGCGCCGCGTCGAGGCCTACGTCGGGCTGGAGTCCTATCGGCATCTGGCCAAGGAGCGCGCGCTGATGACCGGGCTGGCCTCGTCGCTGAAGGTGCCCTCCGACGAGGTGCCGGCCCGGGTGGCGAACCTGGTGGAACGACTGAAAGCCGCGGAGAAGGAGATCGAACGCAACCGG
>NZ_JBYCLA010000074.1:0-8525 GCF_057473665.1 Mycobacterium sp. TH-M25 | reverse complement strand
CCTGAACGGGCCGTCGGCGGCGGAGGAACTTTTGGAGCATGTTCAGCCAGATCCGTCGGCGGTGCGCCTGGTAAGAGGGGGCGCGGACAAGGATCCTGACACCTACCGACTTGCTGATGGCGGTCTCGATCTCGCCCGCGTCCGCGACAACCTTGCCGACGGCTACACGATCGTCCTGGACGGGATTGAGCGATACGCGCGCGCGATTACCTCGCTGTCGCACTCCATCGAGGTTGAGTTGAACTTCCCGACACGAGTCAACGCCTACATCACGCCGCGCGAATCAACAGGCTTCGTCCCGCACTACGACCCTCACGACGTGTTGATCCTTCAGATCCAGGGTTCTAAAGTCTGGCATCTATCCGACGGCGACGATGTTTCGCCACACGACATGCAGCGCCGGGAGGGCGTTGCAACCGCCGGCCTCTCGCTGCCCATCGACCTGCGCCTGGAAGCCGGCGACGTGCTATACCTGCCGCGCGGCCGATTTCACGCGGCCGAAACACACTCGGAGCCATCGGTTCACTTGACCGTCGGAATCCACGCGCCCACCGCACTCACCCTTCTCACCCACATGCTTCATTCGCTGAGTTTGCACGATGACCGCGTACACGCCCGGCTGCCACCGCGGCATCTCGATCGCGACGCCGTACGCAAGAGCCTAGGCGACCTGGTGCACGAAATCGTCACGACCGTCGAGGACCCGCGGGTGATCGCAGAAGGTCTCGGCACAATGGAAGATGTCCTGGTCCGGCGTGGTCGCTGCCCGCCGGTCAGACAGGTCTCGAACGCCGTCGGAATCGACGGACAAACACAGGTGGTGAAGTATCAACCGCTCTATTCACGGGTGACGGCCACCGCGGGCGGCTTCGCGCTGCAATTTGCTCAATTGTCGATAACTGCCGGTGCCGACCACGAAGCCGCGTTACTGTTCCTCTCGAAAAGCACCGAACCGTTTCGAGTTCGCGATCTCCCCGGGCTAAGTACGGTGCAACAAACGGAGCTAGCCCGCAGCCTGGTCGTGAGCGGATTCCTTGTCCAGCTGCCCGGCGACTGATACAGACTGCCTCCATATCGCCGACGGGCCATGCGGTGGATCCGGCGCCGCGCGGTGAAAATCACTGCCGCGCCCAAGACCGCGGGCGTCTCGCTGATCTTCCGACCCAGAGCTTTGAGAACCCTGTGGTGTTCTTTCAGTACCTCGTCGCGCCTACCCACTTTGCGCCGCCACCACGCAACCGCTTGCGGCACCCATAGACCGGACGAGCGGTCCTGTTCTGACCGTCAGCTGGCATGCTCGCCCCCCGACGGCTCTCGCTCGATCCGCTGCTGCCGGGCGATGCGGCGCCGCGCAATGAAAATCCATGTCCCACCCGCGACCGCGCTAAGCGCAGCGACAATGCCGGCGTCGACCGCTAACTCCCGATCGCCGATCGCCGCAGATTTCACGCATAGCATCACGGCCATCACAGCCAGCGCTAGCAGCACCAAGCCAAGGAGGTGCCAGCGATCCTTCATCGCCAACCCGGCACGGGGGCGGGTGGTGCGGAAGTGATCGATTAGATCATCTTGGTCATCTGCCATTAGTTCCCTTTTCCACGGTTAGGGCCTACCCCGCTGGGGCTCGGCCGTTGTCTGCCGCCGGCCTCCGCTCCGACCGTCACGTCAGGTGCGGTCCTGTAGTGCGGCGGATAGCGCGTCAACAAGACTGGGGGTTGGTGGTCGCAACCCCGCGTCCCCGCCCGGCGTTTGCGTGCCCACTCGTGAGAAGTCCAGTCGGACTGAGACATCGGCATGTAAAGCGATCACCGCATATGACTCCCTTGTGTTGCAGTCATGAATGGTGTTCGGCTGCAGGCTAAATTGCTCGAAGCAATGTCGTTTTGCCTTTCACGCGAAGCCGGTGAATGGTGGAATCACGCAACTTTTCGATGCGGGCCGCCATCTTCTCTCCCAGCGAGTCGAGTTCGGCTTCGCTGATCTGCACCGAAGGGGGAGCGGGGATAAGATCGCGTTCTTCTTCGTCGGCGTGTGCCTCCAAGACGGTCTTGAACGAGTTCCACTCTTCCTCGTATCCGGGTGCGCTCTGCGGTGTGCGCAGCAGCACGGTGAGCTGGTCGCTTATTTGACGATGCTCGGCATGCGCGACCGCGATCAGTGTGCTGGCCGCGGCGAGGGCCGGATAGTAGAGATCGTCTTCGATGCGATAGTGAATGTCGAGTTCGACGAGCATCTGATCGAGATAGGTCTGCCGTTCGGCGGTGCCCACGGGTGTCTCGCTGATCTTCCGACCCAGAGCTTTGAGAACCTTGTGGTGTTCTTTGAGCACCTCATAGGCATTCACTTCACCACCTCCTTCCGTGCGCCGCCCAAATCCGGCCAATCGCCGCGCACTTCGATGACCCCGTCGACTAGCCGGGTCTGGTAGCACGGCAGCGGAGCCGGTGCCGGACCACGTAACACCTCTCCTGACTCAATCGCGAACCGTGACCCGTGCCATGGGCATACGATCCGGCCACGATCGACCCAGCCGTCGACCATCGGCGCGCCAAGATGCGGGCAGAACTCGCCGACCGCCGCCAGCTGACCGTCTGCGGTCTGGCACAGCACCACGCCCACCCCGTTGACCTCGACCCGTTGCGGCGTGCCGTTTCGCAGCGACGCTATCGGCAGCACCGGCGTCCACTCCCGGCTACGCAGCCGCGGGCCGGACCGGTCAATTCCGATACCCGACTCGAACACCAGCGCACCGCCCAAATAGCTGGCGCCGGCGGTGATGCCATAACCGAGCGCACTGATCACGATCCCGCGAAGGTGTCGGCCTCGTCGCCGGTGCCACCATGACCTTGCGTAAAGTCCTGTGGCGATGGCGTTCAACACACCATGGACGAGCCCGACGCGGCGGTCCTGCTCGTGAGTGTGCTGCCAATCGGTCACGCCGGTGACCGCGGAGCCCAGATTCGCCAAGATCCCCAGACCGAGGGCACGTGAGGCAAGCCGTGACGCATCACGGAGTTCTGATCTGGGCCGACCGGGCAACAGGCTAAGGGCATCCAGCGCCACCGTCGTCCCGATCGCGCCAGTCGTCAGCGACGCCAACGGCGGATGCGCCGGATGGCCCAGCCACACGCCGTTCAGGGCATTGGTGACACGATCGCGCGAACCGCCCAGCGCGTTGTACATCAAGCTGAGCAGGTGCTCGAACCGGTAGCTCGGACGATCCAGCCAGTCCTGGCGGCCGATGCTGGACAACACCCGCGCCCCCGACTTCTCCTGGAATTGATAGCCGATGCGCCGCGACGGTTCATCCACGCAAGCAGCCCCTTTCCGACGATCCGATGAACTAGGTGTGCAGTGCGGCAATACCGCGACATGTCTTAGTACGTTACACGCAATCATTGCGATAGGGCAATCGATGACCGGCGTTAGGGCTGCTCATCGGCTGGATCTGGTGGCCTGATCACACCCGGGGTGGCCTGTCACATGCGCTTGGGCGGTCTCTTCGATGTGGCCGAGAAAGTACCGCGCGTGGGGACGGCGGTCGGGATGGCCAAAACCCGCGAGGGGCCGGACGCGCAATAGTCCTTGCGTTGGCGCAACGGTTGCGGGTATCAAGGTGGTTATGGTCAGGGTGAGCGGTGCGCCGGCCGGCCCGGTCGTCACCGGCAGCGAGCGGAGCGGGCACCGCACGTGGCGTCAACGAGTCGCGGGCCAGGCCAAGGTGAACAGCCCGTCGAGGGGCTCGCCGGCCGCTGCGGCGAATGCGTTCAAGTCTTCGGCGAGCCGCTCGCGTTGGGGTGCCGCCATCTTACGCAGCGCCCGCTCGATTGCGGTGCGCCGATGCCTGATTACTTTCCCCACGAGCCGGCGACCCCCCTCGGTGAGGCTGAGGGTGACGTTGCGGCGGTCGTTGGGCGATTCGCGGCGGTCGAGCAGTCCGGCTTTACTCAAGCGATCACAAGTCCGGCTGGCGTTTGACGGGTTGACCTCGAGCGCGGCGGCCACCGCAGCCAAGTTCATCGGTCCCCGGCTATGCAGCATTACCAGAACCCGCAACTGCGGGACAGTCACCACGTCGTCCACCTCGGCGATCGACGCCGCCGCGATACCGACCAGGGCACGCAACGCGCACAGCACTGCGTCAACCTGGCCGGCGGTCGGGCTATTCGCGGCGCCCCGGCGTCCTCGCGGCGCACTCATGAGTGACATCGTGCCCATACTAGTTGCGCCGTGGCAACAGTTGCGGGGTCCAGCCCGCGGCGCGGCGTGCGCCACTCCCGGAGGTGGCTGATGGTGGTGGCTGGTGTTATGCAGACGTGGCGCCGTAGCCGGTTGTTGCGAATCCTGCGACTCGGCGGATACGTCGCCTTCGACCTCCCCCGCACGGTGACCGCGCTGGGGGGCCTTCTGCTGTTGGGCGTCGTCGCAACCCACGTCTACGTCTTGTCAACGGAGACGGGGCTGCCGCGCTACTTCGTGATCTACGCGATGATCTTGATCGCCGGCTGTCTAGTCGCAGCCGGCACTCTCTGGCTTGACTTCAATCCGCTTATACCACAGCTGGCTTGGCTTCTGGGGAGCACGGTGTCGCTCGTTTTTCTCGGCGTGTATTTGACGAGCCGGATGATGAGCTTACCCGGGCTAATAGCGGTGACCGGCCGCTGGGATTTCGCGCCCGGGACCTTTGAGATGGCGTTCGCGGCCGGCTTTATCGCGGTGCACATGTCGGTCTTGTTGGGCATCAATGTGGCCTACCCGCAACGGCAAGGCTGGCTGGACTAGACAGGAGAGCTTCGGCATGACCACCCTCGACTACCCGGCCTGGCTGCGGGTCGACCATTGGCTCAACGTGCTGTTTTTGACGTTGCTGCTGCGCAGCGGTATCGAGATCCTCTCCACCCACCCCAAGCTGTACTCGCATGACGACAGCACGCCGGGCAGCGAGTGGGGCCGCTTCACCACCAAGGTCATGCCGCGCAACAAGCTGTACGACACGCTCGACGAGGAAGAGCACTACCACCCACTGGTCGCCCTGCCCGGCGATGCGGAGTTGGGCATCGGCCGGCATTGGCATTTTTTGGCGGTGATCGGGTGGATTCTGGTGGGACTGTCCTATTACATCCTGCTCTTCGCGACCGGCCAATGGCATCGGTACTGGCCGTACTCGTGGTCGATCTTTACTGAGGCGTGGAACGACGTCGTCACCTATATGACGTTCAATCTGCCGCCGCTGCTGCCCGGTGAACCGTTGGATGCCATGCAGAAGCTGGCGTATGCAGGTGTCGTTTTCGTTCTCGCGCCGTTTCAGATCCTCACCGGCGCGGCCCAGTCGCCGGCGGTCGAGGCACGCTTCCCAAGATATGTGAAGATGTGGGGAGGCCGGCAGTGGGCACGCAGCCTGCACTTCCTCGGTCTGGTCAGCTTCCTGATCTTCATCGTGATCCACCTGTCGATGGTGTTCTTCTGGGGCTGGGGTCGGCTGACCGCCTCGATGATCTTCGGCTCGGTCCGCAATACCAACTGGTCGACGGCCCTGTCGCTGGTGATCATCGGCGCGATCGTCGCTATTCACGTGGCCGCGACCGTGTGGAGCCAGCGCCGGCCTTTTCAGGTTCGCCGGGTTCTGGAGGCAATCATCAGTCCTGTACGGCGTAGGCTGCTGCGTCCGTTGACTTCGCGACAGAATTACCCGGAACGCAGAATTTCCAAGGAGCACCGGGTCAACGGCAAACCCCCCACTGCCATCGCCTACAAGGTGATGGCAGTGCACAACTTCGTCGACTGGCGGCTCCGGGTCGGAGGACTCGTCGAACAGCCGGTCACCCTCGACCTGTCGACGCTGCGATCGCTGGCCGGCCGGGAATCGCAGCGGACGATGCACAACTGCGTGCAAGGATGGACCAGCATCGGCGAATGGAGCGGCCTTCCGTTGGCCCAACTCGCCGACCTGGTACGACCGCTGTCGCAGGCGAAATACATCTGCTTTCTGACCATGCAGGACAACAGCACCGACGAGCCCAGCTCGCATGGCGGGGGACAGTTCTACGAGGTAATTGATCTCGAACTCGCCTACAAACCGCAGACCCTGCTGGCCTACGAGATGAACGGGACGCCGCTACCGATCAAGCACGGCGCACCATTGCGGTTGCGGTTGGAAACCCAGGTCGGGTTCAAGATGTCCAAGTGGATCACTCAGATCGAGTTCATCGACGATTACCGCGCGATCGGCTATGGCCAAGGTGGTTGGCGCGAGGACAACGTCTACTACGCAAAAGACGCGGAGATCTGATTATGACTCGCGCCGGTGACGACGCAGAGCGCAGCGATGAGAGAGGAGCGGCGCCGATGAGTGACGACGCGATGGTGCGGCCCGAGCTGATCAGCCTGGAACCCCATGGCAGGCAACGGGTTTTGGAGCAGGTCGCCGCTAAAGGCGGGCATTGCGAAAGCTGCGGCGAGACCGACTTCGACGTCGGGCACGCTCTCTACCTCGGTTTCTTGTTTCTCGACGAAGACGAAGACGCCTACCTGGTGGCGTTGACGTGCCGCAATCCGGACTGCTCGCAGCCACGCACCGCGATCAAGTTGCGCGACAAGGATTTTCTCGATCAGGCCGAGGCCGCTACTTCAAGTTGAAACGCTTGCGTAAGAAATTGACGCGTCGGGGTGTGCGGCGGCCAGGCATCTCGTCAAACAGCGGTCGGGCGAACCCGAACCTGTCAATCAGGTCGGCGACGGCGCGCAAATCGTCGCACAGCGACTGAAAGCGGCCTTGATCTGCGTCGCCGAGCGACCCGAGCGAACTGTAGTGCACTAACCGCGGCAGTCGCCCGGCAAGGGCGGTGCCCCATCTGATGCTGAGGTCGTAGATCTCGTCGTCGTCGACGTCGTCCTTGTCTCCGAGTTCCTTGAGCGCCGTGATCTGTTCGGTGAGCAACTCGACGTCGTCATCAATACACACTGTCGCCGAGTCCTGCTGCGGTGCCGTGCTCATCGAGCCCTCCTGCTGTGCGTCCTATGCCGTGTCACAAGCGTGGCTTTGCCACACTGACCACATGCGGTGTCCCCGCCAACGTGAGAAATACGCGGTCCGGTCCGACGGCCATACCCGAGAGTGGCGCCGACTGGACCGCACCGGCCGGCAGGTTCGCTCGGTAATTGGTCACGCGGATCACCGGAATGCTCTGGTGGGGAAATCCGGTGAAGCTGTCCGTCTCCAAGACCACCACCTCGCGGTCGGTGGCGGCATAGATCCGGGTGTCGTCGGTGCCCAGATAACGGATGGCCGAAGGTAATCGGGCGCTGGCAAGCACGTGCAGGCCCTCCCCACCCCGGCGCGAACCGATCGCATACAGCACATCATCGTCGCGGCCCGCGACATAGCTGCGCGTCACTTGAGTTCCGTCGCCTGCCGCGACCGCGACATCCATGCGCAGCGAACCGTCTTCCTCGGGCGGGGAC
The DNA here is from genome assembly GCF_057473665.1 of Mycobacterium sp. TH-M25. NCBI lineage: Bacteria > Bacillati > Actinomycetota > Actinomycetes > Mycobacteriales > Mycobacteriaceae > Mycobacterium > Mycobacterium sp. TH-M25. The sequence goes on along the minus strand of NZ_JBYCLA010000074.1, from coordinate 1,064 downwards.
GACGAACCTTTGTAATACCGGATCCCGGACGGTCCGTAGAGGTGGTAGTCGATCTCGCGCCCGCGGTTGGAGCCGGCGATGGTGGTGGCGGGATCTCCGGTGATCGTGGCGACGGGCATTTTCCGGACACCGTACTCATCCACCGGAGTCACCGACAATCCGTCCGCCGACAGCGCGAGCAACACCCGCATGCCGGCGTTTTCCGAGAGGTACGCCGGAGCGGGACCGGCGTCGAAGTCATCCACCTCGCGCAGGCTGGCGAGGTCGACGACGGCGACCTTGCCGCGCCCGGGCTGCGGCACGAACACCTGACGGTCGTCTCTCTGGCTGATTTGGAGGTTGCGTCCCGCGGCCATCGGCTCGGACATTCTCGTCCTGGCGTTGGCAGAGTGCACTAGATCAGTGACTTCCGCTAATCGGTGATCATCCGTGAGCGCGACGAGGGCGTGGGTCCGATACGACCACACCGGATTGTGCAGTACCGCGCCGACCGAGTTCAGCGTGATGTCAGGTGCGCTTTCCAGCGATGCGCCGGGTGACGAACAACCCGCCGCGACGAGAGTCCCCGCCGCCGCCACTGCGCACAACCGACCAAGTGACCACCAATGGCCGAAACCGTTGGTCACGCTACGGTCCTGCCTTCCGCCGTCTACTCTTTCGGAGAATACCCGCAATGACGTCCGGCTACACCAGCTCGCAAAAGTGTGCTTTTCGGCAATGCCGAGCCGTGCCCACCAGAGCTGCGTAGAACGCAGCGTTTGTTGCAACACGTTCTGCTCCGAGCTACCCGGTGATAGACCTCCACGTTCACACTCGACGACATGATGGCATCGAATCAGCCTCAGCGAGCTCGCCGCATGTCAACCTTCGATCCCCGCATTGGGATCTGTTCGTCGGCCAGCAACCCGGCGGCGGTGCGGTGGTGGCAGGTCGCGGGCGTTCCGTCGGCGTATACAACCCGCCACCACGGAATATCGTCCTCGAGTTGGCTCATTGCCCGGCCGACCTGACGGGGGTCGACGCCGATCGTGGCGCCGATGTCGCCGTAGGAGGCGACCCGTCCG
>NZ_JBYCLA010000073.1:0-5948 GCF_057473665.1 Mycobacterium sp. TH-M25 | reverse complement strand
CCGGCGCCGATGCTCAGCGCCGCCGGCAACTGGTACGACGGCGGCGGCGGTGGCCACCTGATGATCATCAAGTCCGCGTCGCAACGGCTCGAGCCGCATCTGCTGGTGGACAGCCATCAGGGCTACCAGTCGCGCTGTGAGCGCAACCCGCGTGCGCGCACCGGCGACGGCCTGATGCAGGCCTCGGAAACCTATACGGCAGGCCAGGCCTGGCAGGCGCTGGGTAAGCCGACGATTGCGATCAATGCGAATTTCTTCGATATCCGCGGCCAGAAGGGCGGCTCTTGGCGCTCGACGGGATGCAGTTCGCCGCTGGGCACCTACGTCGACAACACCCGCGGGCAGGGCAGGGCCAATCAGGCGGTCACCGGCACCATCCCCTACGCGGGTAAGCAGGGCCTGTCCGGCGGCAACGAGAACTGGAGCGCGCTGGCCACCATGGTTTTGCCGAAACACGGTGCGCCGTCAGTGTTGTGGCCGCGGGGCGGGCGCGACGGGCATGACTACGACGCAGCCACGTCGGCCGTCACCGGACTGGTCGATCGCGGTGAGCAATTCGCTGCGGTGAGCGGCCTGGGGTTGCTCGCCCCCGGGAATACCGGTCAGCTCAACGACGGCGGGCCGAGCGCGGCCCGCACCGCGCTGGCCTACTCCAAGCCGCGCGACGAGATGTATGTGTTCCAGGGCGGCAGCTACACCCCGGACAACATCCAGGACCTGTTCCGCGGGTTGGGAAGCGACACCGCGGTGCTACTGGACGGTGGCACCTCGTCGGCGATCGTGCTGCGTCGCGACACAGGAGGGATGTGGGCCGGAGCCGGTGTGCCCAAGGGTAATTGCGACACCTACGAGGTGCTCTGCGATGCGCACGAACGCTCGCTGCCGGGCTGGCTGGCGTTCAACTAGTCTGTCGCGCGGCGACCCGCAGCGCGCAACTTCGCTGCGCTGGCGATCGCCGCTAGAACTTGGGCGTGAGGTCCAGCGAGGTGATCGTCGTCATCTTGGTGACCAGCCAGCGCGCGTGATCCCGTTGCAGCACAAGCCGATAGGAGAAATACTTCAGCGACGGAATATTTTTCGTCAGTGGACTGGTCGAAGTTGTGTTCGTGTAGACGAGCGCCGCTGCGTTGGACCCGTCGAGCGATTCCACCGCGGCGGCGATCACCGACGTGCTGTTAGTGATTTGGGCTTGCTTACTCGGCGCTGCGATCTTGTCGATGTACTTACGATAATCCGCCCCGAAGTCCCCACTGAGGTATTGCGTTGCACGGTCGGCCAGCTTGTCTATGTCAGCGGGGTTGTAGGTCCACAACGTAGTTATCGCGCTGGCGGCGGTACGCGCGATCTGCATTTTGGTGCTCACCGTGGCCCGGTCCACCAGGTAAGGCCACACGAAGGCGCCGGCGAAGGCAGCGGAGCTGACGAACAAGGCGATCGCGGTCCCTACCGCGAGTGCAAGCCGCTTGCGCGGCCGCTGCACGGCGACCGGTTCGTCGTCGTCCACTGTGCGCAGCTCGTCTTCGGCCGCTTCGTCGCTGGAGAATGACTGTTGTCCGACCTCGGCCTCGCTAGGATCTTCAGAAGATGCGTTGTCCACGGACTGGCCGTCGAGAATCTCACCGCTCACACCACCCGCAACAGACTGCTGATTTTCCACTGGCCCCCTTCCTGCTTAGCCGTTAACACCCAACGGTTCGAGTTCTCGAACTCCTGCTTACCGTCAGGAGATTTTGAGGTTACTGCGGTTGCCACCAGCAAGGTGGCACTGCCGTCGTCATTCCACCGGTCCACTCCGGCGTCGAGCACCGTGCCCTGAGTGGCTTCCGCTCGGGCGACGCTGAGCAGGATCTCGTTCTGGTTATCGGTGTATTGCTTGGCGAAATCGCCGGTGGCTTGGGCCAGCACGCGTTTGACATAGTCGTTGGCGTGAAATGGATCCAGCGAGGTGAATCCAGCCATGAATTCCCGGGCATAGCTCAGGACCACTCGGTCTCGCGACGCGCGCTGCTGTTGTGCTTCATGGCTGGCCAAGACCAGGCTTGACACTGTGATCGCCCCCGCAATTACCGTGGCAGCGATCGCGACGGCCACCGTCAGTCCCCACCGTCGCGGCGGCTTTGACGGCACACCCCGGAATAAGGGCTGCTCGTCAACCTCAAACTTCCGCCGCGGACTCACTTTTGATCCTCGGCCTGTCGCGGTTTCGTCAGGGGGGTGAGGTCGTCAACGAGCCAAGTGCCGTTCGCAGCTCGGGCGAACACCACTCGAACGGTCGCGCTGATGTACCGCCCGGCAGGTGGGATGGCTCGCTGTCCCTGCATGAACAGCAGCATCGTGGCCTCAGTCGGCGTGGCTTTCTGTATCGCGCTGTCTGTCACCCAGTACTCGTTGGCAACCGGGTTCGCCTTTTCCACGATTTGCTGTTGGGTGAGAAGCTGCCCGCGGTATTTGTCGGTCGTCATCGACAGCGCGCGAGCGAAATCGTCGTGCAACGACTTCGGATCGTAGGTCAGCAGCTTCTCGACGATCTTGGGTCCCTGGACGGCGATCTCAGCGCGGGCCCGGTCGACCGCTCGATCACGCCGATACACTGCCACGTAGCTCACAGCGGACCCGATGGCGCACACCAGCGCGGCAGCCAACACCACCAGCGCGATCAGTCGCCGAATGTCGCGAGCCTGGCGGTCCGGTTCGGCCATTCGCGCTTCGGTGCGCAGCAGCATGTCGGCGAACGTCCGGCGTCCGGAGTCCCACAGCGGCCACAGCCAACCCAGCATCACCGCCGCCGTGTCGATCAGATGCGCGGCGTCTCTGGCAAGCAGTCGCCACGGACCTGCTGCGCTTCCGCCTCGCCGCACCACGGTGATGCCGAAGAAAGTGCGACCCAGGCTGTTGTTGATGGTCGGCACCAACGTCCGGTTGATTGCCGTGAGCAGGTTGGCCAAGCCGCCCACCACTACGCACACCCACCACCACCAACTGCGAAATGGCATCGTCAGGGCGACCACCGCCATTGTCGCGATGACCGCGGCACCCGGCAGGACGTCGACAGCCAACGCTCCCGCGCGTAAGCGCCACGGTGCCAGACTGCTGGGCGAAGCCTCGTCCCGCGGTGTCGCGACCTCAGGCTCCTTGACCACAGCCGTCACTTGGCCACCTGATCGAGTCTGGCAACCTTGTAACTACCCTCGTCGCGTGCCATCCTGACCCGCAGCCGGTAGCCCGTCTCGTGGTTTTGCACCTCAATATCGGAGATCTTCACGCGCATTGCGACCAACACATCGATCGAGCCGTCGTCGTTGTGGCGCTCGACCGCCGCGCGCATATCCGACACCTGCACATGGACATTCGCGGCTTGGTAGGCCTGCACGAGCAATCCGGTGTACATCAGGGCCTGCGAGCGATAATCGCCAGTGCCACAGTCGATGATCTTCCGTTCGCTGGCGGCCATCGTGTCGATGTCTGGTGCCTGCGTCGCCGCGAGGCAATTTTTCGCCGCTTCGACTGCCGCAGAGTCGTCGCGGGCGATGGTCTCGCTGTCGCGGTGCCACACCAGGCCCAGGTATCCGCCGGCAGCCAGACCGCCGCTGATCACCACCAGCGCCGCAATGATCCCGATCAACCAGCCACGAGTCAGCCGCGAGGCTGCGCGATCGACGGTTTGCGAATCGATTGCGCCGGCATCGCCCGGCTCGACCGGCTCGTTGTCGGCAGTCGTTGCCTCCACCTCATCGTCGCCGAACTCAGATTTCGGCGAATCGTCGGCGGCGGTGGGGCTCAGCTGGCTGGCGCCAGCATCTCCTTCCATCCGTCGTCTCCCGTTTTCTTCGAATTTTCGACGGAGTAGTTGACACCGTCCGGCCCAACCACCACGCCGCTCTGCGGGCTGTAGGTTGCGGCAGGAGGCCCGCTCGGAGTGTAAATACACGGGTTAGGCTGCTGCCCGTTGCACTGTACGCTTCCGGCTCCCGGTCGCTGCAGCGGATCGCTGACCGGGGGTGGCGTACCCGCAACTCGATTGGCAGGTGCCGGGTTAATACCGTTGTTGACCGATGGCGCCTGGATCACGTGGCCCGGATCGACCGGCTGATCGCAACGTCCCCCCGGCGCCGGGCAGTTGCGAACTTGGTTCGGGTCGCCGTACCACGGGTTGGTTCCCAATGGCACGTAGGGTTTGGGATCACGACACTCGCGCGGGGTCGCCGCGCGTTTATTCGGAACGTCCACACACGGCGAATTGCGCACGCCACGCACCGAGTTGGCCGGGGTATCCAACGGGATCTTGCAGTAGTTGCCCACCGGCAACGGCTGCAGGCTGACATCTGCCGGTGAGCGCCACTCGTTCGCCGGAATGAACCCGGTCAGGCAGGGCGGCGGGTAGTTGATCGCAAGCCCCAGGTCCAGCGCTGCCTGACCCGGGTACGGGGTGAGCAGCGTCTGCGCGAACGCTGCCCCCTCGGGCAAGAACACCAGCACCTGTTCGAGGTTCTTGTTGTACCGCTTGAGCATGTCGAGCACGATCTCGGTATTGGCCAGTGTCTGTGGCAGGGTTTCCCGGACGTCACCGAACACCGCGTTAATCTGGTCGGCGGTCGGCGCGGCCTTCGAAAGAATATTCTTGACGTTCTGATCTTTCGCCGCCGACTGAGCCGCGAGGACATTCAGATTGTGCGCCCACCGCTCGATGGAGTTGCTCGAGACGGCCTGGCTGTCGAGCAGCGGTTCGGAATTCTGGATGATGGAATTGACGTCCGTGATGTTGGTCTTGAAGCCACCGACGATGGCCTGGGTCGAGTCGACCAGTCGCTTCAGCGACGGTCCCAAACCGCCGACCGCCTCGGCGGTCTCGTCGAGCAGCGCGGCGATCTTGCCCGTCGGCAGCACGCTCAGCGCCCGGTTGGTAGCATCCAGCGCCGGTCCGATCGGCGCGGGCACCGTAGCTTTGGTGATGGTCTGCCCTGGGGAGAACACCTTGCCGGAGTTGTGCTCCGAAACAAGGTCCAGATACTGCTCGCCGACCGCCGACACCGAATGCACGTTCGCCGACGCGTCGATCGGGATTTTGTAGTTACTGGCGATGCTCATCGTGGCCCGGGCACCGCGTTCGGTGGGCTCGACTGCGGTGATCTTACCGATCGTGATCCCTCGGTAGGTCACGTTGGACGTGACGTACAACCCGCCCGAGGAGGGCAGCTCCGCATTCAGCGTGTACTGGCCGATGCCGATCAAGGTTGGGATGCGCAGGTAATACCAGCCAAGCACCACTAACGCGGCGGCGGTTAGGGCCCCGAAGACAACGAGCTGGCGCCGGATACCACGAGTCAGCAATTCCGGTCCCCCCTTTCGATGAGCGGTCCACCGGGAGCGTCGTTCGGGTTCGGCGTGTAACGCACGTCCGGAATCATGGTGTTCGGATCCCGACCGAACGATTGCTCCAGGGCCCGCAACGAGCCGGAAATCCCCGTTCCGGTGAGGAACGCGTTGTCGACGGACGACAACGTCGAGTCCAGTGTCAGCGACAAGTTGTAGAAGTCACCGCGGAACGCTTTGGGAACGGCGTCGATGTCGAACGGCAGCGTGCCGACAAGTTTCACCGCCCCGAGCACGTCGGGTGCGGCACGGCCCAGTTCCTTCAACGGACACTGGAGCCCCTGTAGGTCCTGATGAAAGTTGTTCCGCGAGGGGCCCAACGATTGCTGGACCTCATCGCTGAGTCGGCCGACGGCGTCGATGGCGTTGATCAACCGCTGTTGATAATCTTTGTCGGCGAAATGCTGGACCAGCGGCGGGACGTCGGTGAACACTCGGTCCAGCACATCGGAGCGCTTGGCCGCGTACGCCAGCAAACTGTTGGTGGAGTCGATGGCGTGGTTGATGTCGTCACGCTGTGCGTTGACCTGACTGATGAAGGTATCCAGTTTGCCGAGGAAGGCCTTAATCTGCGGCGC
>NZ_JBYCLA010000072.1:0-11873 GCF_057473665.1 Mycobacterium sp. TH-M25 | reverse complement strand
CCGCCGAGGACCTGATCGCATACATCGCCGGCGTCACCGCCCACCCCGGATTCACCGAACAGTTCACCGAAGAACTGGACACCCCCGGAATCCGCGTACCGATCACCACCGACCCCGAACTGCTCCAACAAGCCATCGACCTCGGCCGCCACACAATTTGGCTACACACCTACGCCGAACGGTTCACCGCTATCCACGGCAGCGACGTCCGATACCCCGCGGGTGACCCGCACCGCGTCACCAACCTGACCGCAGTCAACACCATGCCGACCGCAATGACCTACGACCCCGACACCGCCACCATCCACATCGGCGGAGGCTCATTCGGACCCGTCCCGCAAGCGGTTTGGGCTTACACCGTCGGGGGCCGAGAAGTCGTCAAATCCTGGTTCAACTACCGCAAGGCCAACCCGACCGGCCGCCGCACCAGCCCTCTGGACGACATCAACGCCACGACCTGGCCGACGGAGTGGAACGGCGAACTCATCGACCTACTGTCGGTGCTCAGTCGCCTCGTTGAGCTGGAGCCCGCGCAGGCCGACTTGCTCAACGCCATCCTCGCCAAACCGGTGGCGAGCTACACCGACCTCGCCGCCGCCGGAGTGACCTGGCCTGGCCCCAACGCCAACGACGTACAGCGCAGCCCCAACTACTCGGAGGCAGACCAGGGCCAGCAGACCGCGGACGTGGACGGACAGCTCGGCTTCACATTCGGCGGCAACTGAGGCCCCGCCCGGCCCCGAGAGGCCGTTGCAACTGTCGTTCGGTGACTGCGCCGCGCAACTATGTCACGGGATAGCCGCAACTAGGCAGTGAGCTCCTTGGCGAAGTCGGCGGACAGCGCAGATAGTGACTGGCTCGCCTTGGCGAGAATGTCCGCAGCGCACACGGCGCAGTAGGTGGTCTGGTTCTGTGGGCCATCTTGCACCACCAAACATGTTTCGCCCTTGAGGATTTGGTGCTTGTTGGTGTGAAAACACTTGCGTTTCCGCCCGGCGACCTCGGTGCTGAGGTGCTTGAGGACGTTCTTGATTGCGGCCATGGGCTATTCCCCTATCGCGGTTTTAATGGTTTCGACTACCTGGTCACCGATCTGGTCCAGCGAGTCGTAGGCGGCCTGTAGCTGGTGGAGAGTCCAGCGGTCCCGGGTCTTGTTCGGTTCTCCGACGAAATTGTTGATCTCGCGGTTCAGCACGACGTACAGGGCTTCGGCGTTGTTGCCGCGGACGCCTTTGATGGCTCGGCTGATGTCATATCCGGCGCGCGGGATTCCGATGTCGGTGAGGATCCGTTGGTGAACGGACTTCGACCGGGAGTCCAGCCGTCCTCGCAGGGTCTGGCGCTGTACCTGTGGCTGCACCGGCACGGTATCCGCCGGCGCCTCCTGCTGGGCACCCCGGTGGGCGAACTGCGCTCGTAGGGCATCGGCGCTGATGCCCAATTGACGGAACGTGAATCCGCCAGGTCCTGGGGTATCGAGCATCTGCTCGATGACCCGGTCGTCACCGGGATCGAGGAACGAGCGGTTCAGGAAATGACTGATCTGCTCGTCCTTGGCCACCGGGTCGTCGAAACGTTGGGCGATCTGGTTGTTGTCGCCGTTTTGCCCTGCGGGAGCGGAACTTTCACCCTCACCGCGGGTCCATGCGGCCACCGTCTGCTGGTCTGGGGCGTCCAGGTCGCGGAATTCGTCCCATTGCTCCTCGTTGTTGAGCCCGACGTGCGAGACCACGAAGCCCTGGTTGTTCGGGCTGTTGGGATCGTTTTGGTCGATGGTGCGCATCACGCGGCCCACGAACTGGATATAGGGCGACAGTGATCGATACGGGCGGAAGATGGCCGCGACGCTCAGCGGCGGGTGGTCGAAGCCTTCGGTGAGCATTGCCACCTGCACGATGACGTCGATCTGGTTGTTGCGCAGTTTGGCGAAGACGGCGGCCTTGCGCTCGTCGGTCAGGCCGCTGTGGACGGTCTCGGCCTGCAAGTCCATTTCCTGGAAGATGGCCCGGACCTGATCGGCGTGGTCAATAGACATGGCTGACGCCGCGATCTGGTGGGGAAATCCGGTGGCGGCCTGCAGTGCGCGGAGTTTTTCGACCGCCTTTTCCGCGATGTGGCGGTTGCACTCGTCTGACAGCGCCACGCCCCGACGGAACCAGGCTTCCTCGTTGAGGTCAAGGATCTGCTCCAGCGTGTAGGTGGTCGTCTGATCGCGGTCGGTGAAGGTGATCGCGGCCGGGTGCGCTGAGGCGGACACGATGTGTTTGATGTACCCGTTGAGCATCGCGCGGGTGAAGGGGTAGCGGTAGATCAGATCGCCGAGCAGGTCCTTGTTGTCGGAGCGGAAAGGGGTCGCGGTCAGGCTGACGAACCGGGCCTGCGGAAAAGCCCGGACCACCTTCTGCCAGCTTTCGGCGGCAACGTGATGGCCTTCGTCGATGATGACCAGGTCGAAAAAATCGTTCGGGAACTGCGAGAGCCAGCGGTCGGTACTACTGGCCAGCTGCTGGATGTTGGCCACGACGATGTGGCTGTTGATGCAGTCGTCGATGTTGGCTCTCGGGCCGTCGACCAGCGCGGTGAAGGGGCCCGAGGTGAAAGAGTCCAACACCCCGGTTCGCTTCCAAAAGCACGACGCGTTCGAGATATTCAGGTCCGCGTACAGGCCCTCGCGAATGGTGGTGTTCGGCGCGATCACCAGGGTGCGCTTGTGGGACAGACCGAACGGCAGGATGGCCGCAACGCCGGTCTTGCCGCAGCCAACGGGCAGTTGAATGATGGCAGCCGTCTCGTGGTTTGCGAAGTGCTCCACGGCCGAGTCGTAGGCCTCTTTTTGCGGTTCGCGTAGCTGGGCGTTGCCGCCAATTTTCGCCTGGGCCGCGTCGAAGAAGCCCGCCGTAGCGTCCTTGGCGCTCTCGGCTGCGCTGTATTCGAGGCGAAACGGCTCCAGGTCGGTGATCCGGTAGTAGCGGTACTGGCTGTTCGGCCGCCGTACGGCGGCCAACTTTCCTGCCGTATCCCACCGCCGCAGCGTTGCAGCGGAAACCCCGACGTAGGCCGCGGCCTGTGCGACGGTCAGATACTCCGCGTCCATATCGCTCATGATTGAACAACATAGCACATGACAGTCAACCTTAAGCAAGATTGTCAATCCTTATGGGGAAGACCCGCTGTGTTAGATCGATGCGGGGCTGTCGGGAATTGCCCGGATCTGCTCAACGAGGATGTCGGCGTGGCCGGCGTGGCGAGCCACCTCGGCGATCATGCCGAGGTAGATGAAGCGCAGGCTTACTGCGCCGACAAGGTTGTGGTGATGTGTGGTGGACGGTGTCGTCGAGACTGTGGTGGGCGGCAATGTCATCTGACGTCGAGCATGCCGCTTTGTATTCGGCCAAACCTGGGCCTGGGTTTCGTGGTCGGCGACGTGGAAGCTGCCGTCGCCGCCGACGGCTTGGCCGGTGCAGTCTTCGACGCGCCGGCCTGCCAGGGTGCGTTGAAACCAAATCCGTTCCGCTGCAGCGCAATGCTTCACCAGGGCGATTGGTGTCGTCAGCGAGGGCACCAAGTGCATGCGGGCCTGCGCCTCAGACAGGCCGTCGACCGCAACTAGAAGTTCGGAGCGGTGCAGTTGCAAGGTATCCACGAGCAGCTGTCGCTCAGTTCCAGCGAACGGACGCCCGGGGGTCAGTGCAGCGGTCATCGTTAACTCCTTTGTGTTAGGGGGGAAGCAGTGCTTCGACTTGAGCGGGATCGGCCGCTACAGGTAGCCCGGACAGACGACGCTTTTAGACCGTGGCCAGACTGCCAGATGAATTGGCGCGAATCGTCGCGCGATGCCAAGACCAAAGACCGGCACTTAACTCAGCAAGCAACCCGGACCAGATAGCTACAACTGCCGCACCTTGCTGCGGCGCTACCCAGCATAAGACCTTTTCCGATCCTTCGGCAAAAAACGCGATGTGTCCGCAGGCGCCGGTGTGGCAGCATTTTCGCCATGGCACCGACGCGCATCGGGATCGTTGGCGAGTTCCAACCAAATTTCGATCCGCACAGCACTATCGCGCCGGCCGTCGAGCATGCTCAATGCGCGGAAGCCGCCAGCCGGTCGGTCGCCTTGGAATGGATCGCCACCGATGTTGCCGAGTGTATGAGTAGTGACGACCTGGCCGGCTATGCCGGCTGGTGGATCGCCCCGGGCAGCCCGTACCGCAGCATGGCCGGCGCACTTAAGGTGATCTGCTACGCCCGCGAGCGCGACATCCCGCTTCTCGGCACATGTGGGGGATACCAGCACGTGGTTCTTGAATACGCCCGTAACGTGCTGGGATTTAGCGACGCCGCTCACGCGGAGTACGACCCCTATGCATCGGACCTATTCATCACGGCACTGAGCTGTTCGCTGGTGGGCCAGACGATGACTGTCGAAGTGCGTGAGAACACCACTACTGCTCGCTTTTACAAGCAACACACTGCCGCTGAAAAGTACTACTGCAACTTTGGCCTCAACCTCGACCATCTGCCAGCCCTGACAGCCGCCGGGCTCGTTGTGTCAGGCACCGACCAGGATGGCGAACCGCGCATCCTCGAACTCCCTGACCTTCGATTCTTCGTCGCAACGCTATTCGTCCCACAGACCTCGAGCACACCGGACAACCCACATCCGCTGATCATCGGCCTGCTGCACTCAGCCGCGAATGATGCTGACTGACCGCAGCGTTTTCATTCGATCGCATTTTTTAGAAATCGAAATGCGCTGTAGCGCAACGTGTTTATGGACCTGCGGTAGTTCACTGGTGACATAACGTAGATACGCGGCAAAAGGCCGCGGACACACATGCGTGCGGACTACGGCTCGATGAGGCCGTATAGGGGATTACGTGCTGCGGCAGCGCGGTTCTCGGCGCCAGCGCCATCGACGTAGCGCTGGGATGTAACCATCGATTCGTGCCCGAGTAGCTTCATCAACACGTACACGCTTACGTCTGAGTTGGCTAATTCTGTGGCGAAGGTGTGGCGCAGCCCATGGATGAGGGCGCCGCGAGCCCGTTGGCTATTCATGCCGGCCTTCTTGAAAGCCCGAAGGACCCGGTATTGGAGCACACCGCGGGTGATCCGTTCACCGTCGGTGCCGACGAACAGCGCAGCGCTCGCAGGCCATGCCGAAATCCCAGCTCGCCCGCGACGGCCTTTCGTGCCTCTCGGGAATCGGGACGCACGCGAGTCCAGATAGCGTTCGAGAACCTGAATTAGACCATCTTCCACAGGAATCCGGCGATCCTTGTTGCCCTTGCCGCGGACGTGCAAAACTCCGCCATCATCCGTGGTTCGTATGTCGCCGATGTTGGCGTGAATGAGCTCGTCGGCTCGCAACCCTGCCAGTAGTGCCGTCAGCACCAGGGCCCGGTCGCGTTCCGGCCAGTCGCTGCGACGGCGCGAGCCGGAGTCGGCGTCGATCGCCGCCAGGAGACTCGAGACCATCTCAGAGCCAAGGCCTTTCGGCAACGACTTGGGGACTTTGGGGCGACCTATCAGCGGCATGGGATTGGACTCAAGCAATTCGCTGGTGTACAGAAAGCTGCACAACGTGTTCCATGTCGACCAACAGCGCCGGATCGAGGAGGCCTCGTGATTATCGGCGTAGGCGGCGAACGCTGTTCGCATCGCGTCCTTCGTGATAGCGCCGGCCGGTAGCTCGCTGACCAGGGCGCGGTCGCCAACCAAGAGCTCAGCGATCGCGGCGAAGTCTTGCCGGTATGCCTTAGCTGTGTGTGGGGAGGGCTTGCGTACCGCGCGATCGGCCAGAAAGGCCGAGAACCACTGCGGGTAGTCCGGTTCTACGGTCGAGCCTGTACTAGACGTAGGAGAGGTCTTCGCCACAATTGCAATAATCGCACTTTCTGGTGGATATCAGCAGTTATCCATCAAACCCAGGCGTGTCTCCCGCCAGAGGCAGGGGAGTGCCCGCCCGGGCGTCCCGGGTCCAACGTCACGATTGCGACGACCTACACCACCATGCAGCCCTCCGGGCCGGAGGTAACCTCCCGAGTCGAGCACGAATCGGCGCGGTCAATCGTCGGCCCGCCGTTCGCCGTTTCGACCTTGAAGGCGAGCCGCAACCCTGGCTATCTCCCGGTCGTTTGGTCTTCGTGGCCGGGCCCCGGCCGAAGTCGCAGCCAGGCAGTAGGAGTTGAGGCAGTTTCGCCGCATCAGACCGTTAGCGCTGAGTTATTCCGCCGGCTAACTCGGCACCTTTTCCCCGCTCTTAAGCTGTCCTGCGGGCTTATTCTTAAGCTATGGGGCAGAGCGACAAAATCGATTTCATCCGCGATCCTGATTGAGGTTCCCCAGAAGTAGTGGACATCTGAGATAGCGGGACGGTGGTCCCCTGGAAGGATGTTCTTATGCCTCGTCCTCGGCGTTCGTTTTCCCCGGAGTACCGGGTCGAAGCCGCGCACTTGGTCATTGACGGGAATCGGCCGGTCGCCGAGGTTGCCCGTGAGTTGGATCTGCACGAGAACCTGTTGCACAAGTGGGTGCGTGAGGAACGTCGGCGGGTGTCGGCTGCCGGCAGTGGTCGATTACCTGATCCTGGTGAAAATGAACCGCTTTCACCTGATGAGCGTGCCGAGTTGGTTCGGCTGCGAGCGAAGGTGGCCGAGCAGTCCAAGGACATCGCATTCTTGGAAAAAGCCTCGGCGTACTTTGCGGGCAAGCATCTAAGGTGAGCCGGTTTGAGCTCATGGCCGCAGAGTGCGCCGCCTCCGACGTCACCCGCATGGCCGCGCTGCTGGGAGTGTCCACCTCGGGCTACTACAAGCACCTGGCCCGCCTGGCCGATCCCGAGCCCACACCGGCGCTCCAGCGCCGCCGGGACCTGGAAGTCAAGATCGCCGCGCACCACAAGGCCTCGGGCGGCACCTACGGCTCGCCACGCATCACCGCGGATCTGCACGACGAAGGCGAGCAGGTCTCGCACAACACCGTCGCCAAGATCATGGCCGAGCTGGGCATCGAGGGCATCAGTCCCCGCTCGTTCAAGACCACCACTGTGGTGGATCCGGCGGCGTCGTTTCCGCCCGATCTGGTCGGCCGCCGCTTTGATCAGGGCCGCATCGACGCGGTGTGGTCGTCCGACATCACCTACCTGAGCTGCGGGGAGGGCGATATGTACCTGTGCGCGATCCGTGACGAGCATTCCCGCCGGGTCCTGGGCTGGGCCGTGGCCGATCACATGCGCACCGAGTTGGTCACGACCGCGGTGGACCGGGCAGTGTTCACCCGCGGCGGCCGCGTCGAGGGGGTGATCCTGCACTCGGATCGCGGCAGCCAATACACCGCCCATGACCAGGCCGCGGCGGCGTCGGCGCACGGGTTGCGCCGCTCGATGGGTGCGACCGGCATCTGCTGGGACAACGCCGGCGCCGAATCGCTGTGGTCGACGTTCAAGCATGAGTACTACTACCGACATACTTTTCGAACCAAGGCCGAATTGATTGCAGCAGTTGACAATTGGATGCGATTCTACAATCATCGACGTAGACATTCAGCAATCGGAATGCGCTCACCCATCACCTACGAGCACACGCTGAAAGTCACCCCGGAAGCAAGCTAACCGCGTCCACTTTTTCTGGGGAACCCCAGTGTATGCGGTGCTAGTTAATCGTGGTCGGGGTTTGGAAGTTGCCGAGCTTGAACTCTTTCGGCGCTACTGGGGCTACTTCGATGAGCACGACAACTACTCGCCCCCTGACAGCGTCGAGCTTCCAGACAGTCAAGACCCGCCGACGCTAATCAACAGCGATGTCTTACGCCGCGTCCCGCTCGGAGACATCATCACGCGAACCGAACGTCAGCTCGCTGACGATTCGTGGCGCACGGAGGGCGTTAGATCGTTGCCCGGCCCAAACCTGATGCCCGATCAACTGACTGACGAACAGCGTCGCGCCTTGGAGAACTCCTCGACATCCGCCGCCCGACGCCGCGGGCGGCCCGAACTTCGTGACGAGCTGCTCGTCGATGTGGCCGAGACTTACGTTCGGGAGGCCGGGCGTGGTCGAGGTGCGCTCAAGCGTATGTCTGAGATATTCGATCGTCCCGAAGCCACGATCCGCGACTGGATTGCCATGGCCCGGCGCCGAGGGTATCTGGCGCCAACCAAGCCCGGGCGCCGAGGGGCTGCCCCTGGTCCCAACCTTCCGTCAGCCCGCACGGACAGTGAAACCGCCAGTGCCACAGGTCAGGTCGTGCCAAATCTCAGCCGTCAACGCCGCCGTCATATGTTGCGGATGATTGAGGGGGAAGGTGTACTTGAAGCCGACTTGCCAGAGAGTGCGCGGCTTACCTACATCGTGGGCGGATTGGTATGCAACGCCACCGGCTTCCTGCGCGAAGATGATCTACAGGCGGGCATGGCCAATCCCGAGGTCCTCCAGGCGGCACTGGAAATCTTGGCCAAGGCTCGGCAGCGCGCGCACAAGCGCAATAACGCATCCGGTCAAAGTGCCTCCGGCACAAGGCCCGGAACTAGGAAACAGGTATCGGCAAAATGATGCGTGTTTACGAACTTGCCAAACAGCTGGGTTGGACCTCCAGCCAACTGATTACAGTTCTTAACGAGCGTGGCGAATACGTCAAGTCGGCCGCGTCAAGGGTCGCCTCACCGGTGGTTAGGATGATGCTGCGTGAGTTCGCCGCGGAGATATCAACGGCCACAGAGGAATCCACCGAAGGCATGGTCGATTCCAAAATGTATGGCCGATCGGCCGCGACTAAGGATGCCCGATCCGCCGAGCTATCTTTCGCCGCCGACCTTGCCCGGATCAAAGACCGGCCCTCACCGGTCAATACCCGCGGAACTCCTCAGCACAGCTAGATGGCACCTATTCTCAAAGCCCTGCTCGACGAGGTCATCGTCCCTGCCCGACCGCACCACCTTGGCGCACCAGCAGGCCCCTACTACGCCTGGGAAGTCAAGAAGGCAAAGGCCCTCCACCAACAGTGGGTCCGCGAACAGCTAAATGGACTCGACGGTGAGGACGACACCATCATCGAATGGATCCGGCTTACACAAGATGGCCAACGCCCGCACCTGGCCACAGAGCTTTCACGAGCGGGAATTGACGTCGCCGAAGCCGCCTTACCGCTTAGATACGGCCGGATAGACCCCAACAGCGACACCATCTTTCAGCGATTCCGCGACGGCCGCATCAGCAGGACCGAGGTTATCTCCGAGGTCCACCGATGGCGGCGGAATCAGAACGTTGGGTAGGCGGCCGCGCTATATGTGCTGGGCCCAGGACCCGAACCTAGGCGTCAACGGAAACGACATGTTGTAGCCGAATTCCACCGCAACACAACATAATTAAATTTACAGATACGCGTGCGACACGCTGCCGCATTTGACGCTTGACAGGAGAAGAGGGATAACCTGCGCCTCAGGCATCAATGTCACTACCCGTTGGTCGCCTTGGCGTCAGCGCGAGCCGCGCTTTGACTTATCCCAGATCAGAAGGCATATGCGGGGTCGTGATCGAGTATCTTCGCGAACATCGCCGTCAGCCCTGCGAGGTCGGATTCGGCTCGCGCAGAGTGGCATGCGCTGTGCAACTCGGTCAGGTCCGTCTTCTGCCAGTCGAGTCCGGCGCCGCGTTCCGAGAGCAGGAGATCGAAGAACTCGCGGGTGGAACGGCCGTTGCCCTCCCGGAAGGGATGGGCGAAGTTCGCGTAGTCGTACAGGTACGCGACGATGGGTGCGAGCCCAGCCTCGGGAACATCCTTGAGCCCGTTGAGCCGGTGAACCTCTGAAGCCACATGGGCCATCGGCTGACTGATACTACCCGGGGGGCAGAAGGACTCACCGCCCTTCTCTATGCCGACGGTCCGCACATCACCGGCCCAGACGTACACGTCCTGAAAGAGCTGGCGGTGAATCGCGCGCAGGAACCGGAGATCATAGGTGCGGTCACCCAGAAGTTCGGGGGCCTCGCGGAGTTCGATAACACGTGCCTCGACGAGGTCGTTCTCCGCATCCTGCAGCGCCCCGGGCGTCCGGGCGCCGACTCGGTTCCTCAGAATGCTCGTGCCGGGAATGAAATAGCCTTGCCAGTTCTCTTCGAGATCGCCGGTATCCCACGGATGCGGCACTCCAGGCTCGGTTACTTCACGTTGTACCGGCGCCGGACGCGATCGCGCAGCTCGGCGGCCGTGATGGTCCCGCGGGCGTAGGCGACTTGGTCGGCGCGCGTGGCGTTGGTGCTGCGGGAACCTTCGAGTTCGGTGCTACGGCGGATCGCGCGCACGGCCTTGACCCGGCGCTTGGCCTTCTGCAACTCGGTCACTCCAAACACCACCTCCAGCGAAGTCCCTCCAGACTAGTCGACACGGCTGACATTGGGTGGAAGCGCGGGTACGCGACCTGCAGGTGGCCGGCATGGTCCAGTACGTCGACGGCGCCGGGCACGGACACGTCAAGTCGGTTGGGATTGCTGGCGATGGGTGCTGGCGATGGTCCGCCGCAGGTGTCGTGGGGTGCGCGAGACACGAGCGTCTCCGGCTCGATTACCGCTGAATAGTGATTAACGAGATCCGGTGCCGGATGACGACGTGTTACCGAGTAGCCTTGGCCGCCGCGCCCGGCTGGCTGCCGTTGCCCTGTGAGGTCCCGCGCTAAATGACAAATTGACGACATGACTACGGATACCCTGGCGGCGCCTGGGAGGTCGAATCTGTTGTTACAGAGCATATTACGCATCGAATCGCCGACACGACCCTGGGTGTGGCGGTCTTCGGTGGGGGCCGCTTCCGATCGATGTCGATGTCGATGTGGTCGGCCATCGAAGTGGTGCGGCCGAGGACGGTGATCCCGACACTCGGTGATGGGTGGTTGTCGGCCAGCGCCAAGCCGCCGCGGTAGCAGACCTTCAGAAGATGCTCCAAGAAGGTCGTCTGTTCGAGCACAACGGGTGGTCCCAGATTGCCAATGACGTGGCTAGCGTGGCCGTAGGCCGGTAAACACGACGTCGTGAATTGTTCGCGCGATTAGCTCTTCGTTGAGTGCATCGTTGGTGATGAGGTAGGTCAGTGCGCTGATGGTGACCGCTCCGAATAGGGCGATGGCGGCAGCTCTGGGCTTGTCGAGTGCCACGAGTGAGCCGTCGGCGGCACCGGCGCGAAGCAAGGTTTCGACGGGTTCGAAGTAGGCAGTGCTGATCATGTCGGCGATGACGGGCATGCGGGCGGCGCGGCCTAGTTCTCCGATGAGGGCGCGACAGACCGCGGGCCGCTGGGCCATAACGCGCAGTTGGGCACTGATGACGGCGTGCAGGCGTTGGGCGGCGGCGCCGCCTGCCTCGACGATCGCGGTGACCTCGTGCGCGACGTGTTGTAGGACGTCTTCGAGCAGGAAGGCGAGTATTTCTTCTTTGCCGGCGAAGTAGTAGTAGAGCGTGGCTTTGGCGATGCCCGTGGTGGCGGCGACGTCTTCGATCTTGGTGTCGTTGAGTCCGCGCTCGGCAAACAGTTCGGCCGCAGCCGGCAACCGCTCGGAAATCTGGGCGGGAATCTTACGCATAAAAGTCCTCCCCTCAGTTTAAACTCTCAGTCTAAACCGACGTTCTGCAATGTGGCAGGAGACGCTATGTCGACGGTACAACTTCGCTACGATCCCTTTGACCCGGAAATTCAGGACGACCCCTACCCTGTCTACCGGCAGTTACGTGACGAGGCACCCGTGTACCACGCCCCTGATACCGACACGTGGGTGCTTAGTCGCCACGCGGATGTCATCAGCGCGCTGCTGGACCATCACAGCTACTCGTCGGTCGACGGAGTATTTCCGACTCCGCCGGGCTCGACTTTTCGCGAATCGCTGCTGC
>NZ_JBYCLA010000071.1:0-9321 GCF_057473665.1 Mycobacterium sp. TH-M25 | reverse complement strand
ACAGATCAGGACTCGTCCGCGTCCCCTGCTTCGACTTCTTCGACTTCTTCGGCTTCGGCCTTGACCTCGTCGGCCTCGTCGGCTTTCGGCTCTTCGGCTTTCGGCTCTTCGACCTTGGCGGCGGCTTTCGACGCGCCGACCCGACGGGCGCGGTCGGCCTCAGAGGTCACGGTCTTCTCTTGCACCAGTTCGATGACCGCCATCGGGGCGTTGTCGCCCTTGCGGCTCTCTACTTTGATGATGCGGGTGTAGCCACCGTTGCGGTCGGCGAAGTGCGGCCCGATCTCGGCGAACAGGGCGTGCACCACATCCTTGTCGCGGATCTTCTTGAGCACCTCACGCCGGTTGTGCAGCGTGCCCTTCTTGGCGTGGGTGATCAGCTTCTCGGCGTAGGGCCGAAGCGCCCGCGCCTTGGGCTCGGTGGTCTTGATCCGGCCGTGCTCGAACAGCGCCGTCGCCAAGTTGGCCAGGATCGCCTTCTGGTGCGCTGACGACCCGCCGAGGCGAGGACCCTTGGTGGGTTTGGGCATTTCGACTTCTCCTAAATGGGGCCGACCCCCGTATCAGGTAGGGCCGGGACGGCACTCTTGCGAGCAGTTGGGTCTTAGAGCTGTTCGGTTTCGGCGTAGTCCTGGTCGTCGTAGGCGGCGGCCTCAGCGGACCACGTGCCGGTGGCGACGTCATAACCGGCAACCTCCGACGGATCGAAGCTGGCCGGGCTGTCCTTGAGCGACAGGCCCAACTGGTGCAGCTTGACCTTCACCTCGTCGATGGACTTCTGACCGAAGTTGCGGATGTCGAGCAGGTCGGACTCGGTGCGCGAGACCAACTCGCCGACGGTGTGCACGCCTTCGCGCTTGAGGCAGTTGTAGGAGCGCACGGTCAGGTCCAGGTCGTCGATCGGCAGTGCGAACGACGCGATGTGGTCGGCCTCGGCCGGTGACGGGCCGATCTCGATGCCCTCGGCTTCGACGTTGAGTTCGCGTGCCAGACCGAACAATTCGACCAGGGTCTTACCGGCGGACGCCAGCGCGTCGCGGGGTCCGATCGAGCTCTTGGTCTCGACGTCGAGGATCAGCTTGTCGAAGTCGGTGCGCTGCTCGACACGGGTCGCGTCCACCTTGTAGGTGACCTTGAGCACCGGCGAGTAGATGGAATCGACCGGGATGCGGCCGATTTCGGCGCCCGATGCCTTGTTCTGCACGGCCGGAACGTATCCGCGGCCACGCTCGACGACCAGCTCGATCTCAAGCTTGCCCTTGTCGTTCAGGGTCGCGATGTGCATCTCCGGGTTGTGCACGGTGACGCCCGAAGGTGGCACGATGTCGCCCGCGGTGACATCGCCCGGACCCTGCTTACGCAGGTACATGGTCACCGGCTCGTCCTCTTCGGAGGACACCACCAGGCTCTTGAGGTTCAAGATGATGTCGGTGACGTCTTCCTTGACGCCCGGCACGGTGGTGAACTCGTGCAGCACACCGTCGATGCGGATGCTGGTGACCGCGGCGCCCGGGATCGAGGACAGCAGCGTGCGCCGCAGCGAGTTGCCCAGCGTGTAGCCGAAGCCCGGCTCCAACGGCTCGATGACGAACTGCGAACGGCTGTCGCTGATGACCTCTTCGGACAAGGTGGGTCGCTGTGAAATCAGCATGGTGTTTCTCTATCTCCTTCTCGGCACCCGCTATTTGATGCCGTTTGGGTTTCTGGCCGCCGCGAATGCGGCGCCAGAGCTACTTCGAGTAGTACTCGACGATCAGCTGCTCGGTGAGCGGCACTTCGATCTGAGCACGCTCGGGTAGTTGGTGGATCAGGATGCGCTGCTGCTCGCCGACCACCTGGATCCAGCTGGGGATCGGACGGTCACCGGAGGTCTCGCGGGCGATCTGGAACGGCACGGTGTTCAGCGACTTGCCCTTGATGTCGATGATGTCGTACTGCGACACCCGGTAGCTGGGGATGGTCACCTTGACGCCGTTGACCGTGAAGTGCCCGTGGCTGACCAGCTGACGGGCCATCCGACGGGTCCGGGCGATCCCGGAGCGGTACACGACGTTGTCGAGCCGGCTTTCCAGGATCTGCAGCAGCTCGTCACCGGTCTTGCCGGGGCGGCCGGCCGCTTCTGCGTAATAGCGGCGGAACTGCTTTTCCATGACGCCGTAGGTAAAGCGGGCCTTCTGCTTCTCCTGCAGCTGCTGGCGGTATTCGCTCTCCTTGATCCGCGCGCGGCCGTGCTGGCCGGGCGGGTAGGGGCGCTTCTCGAAGGACTGATCCCCACCGACGAGGTCGACGCCGAGACGGCGCGACTTGCGGGTCATGGGTCCGGTGTAACGAGCCATGTCTTTCTATCTCCTCTAGACCCGGCGCCGCTTGGGCGGACGGCAGCCGTTGTGCGGCTGCGGTGTGACGTCGGAAATGGCGCCGACCTCGAGGCCGGCGGCCTGCAGCGACCGGATCGCGGTCTCGCGGCCCGAACCCGGGCCCTTGACGAACACGTCGACCTTTTTCACGCCGTGCTCTTGGGCCTTGCGGGCGGCGTTCTCGGCGGCCAGCTGTGCGGCGAACGGAGTCGACTTACGCGACCCCTTGAAGCCGACGTGACCCGACGATGCCCACGCCAGGACGTTGCCCTGCAGGTCGGTGATCGTCACGATCGTGTTGTTGAACGTGCTCTTGATGTGCGCGGCGCCGGGCGGGACGTTTTTCTTGTCCCGGCGCCGGGTCTTTTGACCCTTCTTCGCGGAAGCCTGCCCAGGCTTTTTGGTTGGGGGCATGGTTTTACCTGGCCTTCTTCTTGCCGGCGATGGTGCGCTTGGGGCCCTTGCGGGTGCGCGCATTGGTCTTGGTGCGCTGACCGCGCACTGGCAGGCCGCGGCGGTGCCGAAGGCCCTGGTAGCAGCCGATCTCAATCTTGCGGCGGATGTCGGCCTGCACCTCACGGCGCAGGTCACCCTCGACCTTGAGGTTGCGTTCGATGTAGTCGCGCATCTGGGTCACCTGATCGTCGGTGAGGTCCTTGGTGCGCAGATCTTTGTCGATCCCGGTCGCGGCCAGGATTTCGTTGGAGCGGGTTCGGCCGATGCCGAAGATGTAGGTCAGCGCGACCTCCATGCGCTTGTCGCGCGGGAGGTCGACGCCCATCAATCGAGCCATGGGATGGCATTCCTTCTCTATGCGGAGGTCTCAATTCCCAGCCCGTTCCCTGGCGCAGAAACTAACTCGCTGCTCCGGGGTCCGGCCTCCGTTCCGGACGTGACTGAGCGGCCCATCTGGAAAAGATTTCAGCCGATCAGTGGTGCTGGGAGGTCTGTATGCAGTTGTCGTGATCTGATTGTGGGTGCTGTTTCTAGCCCTGGCGCTGCTTGTGGCGCGGATCAGAGCAGATCACCATGACCCGTCCATGCCGACGGATCACCCTGCACTTGTCGCAGATCGGCTTGACGCTCGGGTTCACCTTCACGGCTGTTTTCGATCCTGTTCTGTCTTCTCGTCGGTTGCGGTGTTCGGGCTTTTACTTATAGCGGTACACGATGCGGCCCCGGGACAGGTCGTAGGGAGACAACTCCACCACCACCCGGTCCTCGGGCAGGATGCGGATGTAATGCTGCCGCATTTTGCCGCTGATGTGGGCAAGCACCTTGTGGCCGTTTTCCAGCTCAATGCGGAACATCGCATTGGGCAGGGGCTCGACCACGCGGCCCTCGACCTCGATGGCGCCGTCCTTCTTGGCCATGACTTCTCTTCGAGTCCTCGTCTTTTCGTTTCGTTGCTGCTGAGCCCGTACCGGCGCAGCATGCACCGGCCCTACAACGTGAGCCAGTGACAGGAAATTCCTAAGACAGGGCACGCGAGAAACCAGCGCGATGAAGCACCGTTGCTCCACGATACCCGCTCACACGTGCTGGCCAAAATCGCTGGCAGAGCACCCGGCAGCGCCATCGTCGGCGCACGCGCCGGCTCTGACAAGCGCATACTTGACGCCAATGACCAACCGCGCACATACCGACGCCGTCTCACGCAAGCCGGTCATGCTGACCGTCGACGACGATCCCGCGGTGTCCCGGGCCGTCGCCCGCGATCTGCGTCGCCGTTACGGCGACGCCAACCGCATCCTCCGGGCGGAATCGGGCCCCGACGCGCTCAACACCCTCAAACAGCTCAAGCTGCGCGGTGAGACGGTCGCGATGCTGGTCGCCGACTACCGGATGCCACACCTGACCGGTATCGAGTTTCTCGAAGCGGCGATGGACCTCTACCCGGCCGCCAAGCGGGTGCTGCTCACCGCCTACGCCGACACCCATGCCGCGATCGACGCGATCAACGTCGTCGACCTGGACCATTACCTGCTCAAACCGTGGGATCCGCCCGAAGAGAAGCTCTACCCCGTCATCGACGAACTCTTGGAGGCCTGGCGGCGGACCCCGGAGCGCCCGACTCCGCACACCAAGTTGATCGGGCATCGCTGGCACGCGCGGTCGTGGGAGACCCGCAATTTTCTGGTCCGCAACGGCCTGCACTACACGTGGTTCGAGGCCGATCAACCCGACGGTGAACAACTCCTGCTGGCTGCCGGCGAAGACGGCAAGCGGCTACCGGTCGTCGTCACCGAGAAGGGCGACCCGCTGATCGAACCGAGCGACGCCGAGCTGGCCCACACCCTGGGCCTGACGACCACGCCGTCGCAGGACTTCTACGATCTGATCGTGGTCGGCGGCGGGCCGGCCGGCCTGGCCGCCGCCGTGTACGGCGCGTCGGAGGGTCTGCACACGGTGTTGATCGAATCGACCGCAACGGGCGGGCAGGCCGGCCAGAGTTCGAAGATCGAGAACTACCTGGGCTTTCCCGACGGGGTGTCCGGCGACCAATTGGCCACCCGAGCCCGCCGACAGGCCGAGAAATTCGGCGCCGAACTCATCACCACCCGGACAGCCGTCGCCCTGGAGGTGAGCGGCGCCAAGCGCACCGTGCGGTTCGACGACGCCAGCTCCATCGACGGGCGCGCGATCATCGTCGCCACCGGTGTCGCCTACAACCAGTTGACGGCCGAGGGCTGCGCCGCGCTGTCCGGGCGCGGCGTCTACTACGGAGCCTCGGTCGCCGCGGAGTGCGAAGGCGAAGAGGTCTACGTCATCGGCGGGGCGAACTCCGCCGGCCAGGCGGCCATGCACCTGTCCAGCCGGGCGAAATCGGTGACGATCCTGGTGCGCGGGCCGTCGTTGGAAGCATCCATGTCGCACTACCTGATCCAGCAGATCCAAGCCCGGCCCAACATCCACGTCCGCACCTGCACCGAAGTGCACTGCGCCACCGGCGATGAGCACCTCGAGACCCTCACGCTGATCGACAACCGGAGCGGCACCACCGAGGACGTCAACTGCGGCCGGATGTTCATCTTCATCGGCGCGGCACCGCGAACCGACTGGCTCGACGGTGTGCTGGCCCGCGACGTACACGGCTTCATCCTCACCGGCCCGGATCTGCGCAACGTCTGCGGCTGGTCACTGGACCGGCCGCCACACCATCTGGAGACCAGCGTGCCGGGCGTCTTCGTGGCCGGCGACGTGCGGTCCGAGTCCGCGAAGCGGGTCGCGGCAGCGGTCGGAGAGGGGTCGATGGCGGTCATGCTGGCGCACCGTTATCTGGCGGAGTCTTAAGGTCATGGCTCCGACAACTGGCTGTGACGCAGACGAACTGCGCACGCTGTTCCTCTTCGAACAGCTCAGCGACGAACAGCTCGCGACGCTGTGCGCCGTCGGGCAGATCGACCACTTTGAACCGGGCCCGCTGTTCGTCGAGGGCGAGCCGGCCACCTGTTTCTACGTGCTCATCGAGGGCGAGCTGGCGATGTCCAAGCTCTCCGGTGGCCAGGACATCGAAACCAACCGGACCTCGCACCGCGGCGTGTATTGCGGTGCGTGGCAGGCGTTCACCGGCGAAAAGCAGCAGCTCTACACCGCATCGGTACACGTGACCAAGCCGTCGCGGTTTTTCGTGATGGACGCCCCGGCGTTCGCCGCGTTCATGCAAGACCAGTTCCCGATGGCGGTTCATCTGCTCGACGGCATCGCCGTCGGTACCGAGCGAACCCGTCGGCTGATCGACAATCGCGAAAAGCTGCTGGCGCTCGGCCAGCTGTCGGCGGGACTCACTCATCAGCTGAACAACCCGGCGGCCGCCATCGCCCGCGCGACCCAGGAATTGCGCGGTCGCATCTCCAACATGCGCGGCAAGCTGGCGATGCTGGCCGACGGCACCGTGAGCCCGGAGACGCTGAATGCGTTGGTCAGACTGCAAGATGCCGTCGCCGAGCAGGTGGCCAAGTCGCCGTCGGTGCATCTAAACGCGATCGAGACATCGGACCGCGAAGACGCGGTGGCCGACTGGCTGGACGACCACGGCATCGACGGCGGATGGGACATCGCGCCAGACTTCGTCGAAGGTGGCATCGATACCGATTGGCTTGAGCGTATCGCCGCGACCGCCGCCGATCTGGAAGCGTCGACGTCGTTGGGTTTGGCGATCCAGTGGATCAGGTACACGATTGCGAGCGAGCTGCTGATGAATCAGCTTGTCGAAGCGAGCCAACGTATTTCGGCGCTGGTGGCCGACGCCAAGCAGTACTCGCAGCTGGATCGCGCCCCCTTCCAGGTGGCCGACGTCCACGACCTGCTGAAGAGCACCGTCACCATGTTCGCCGATCGACTGGGCAAGGACGGCACCGCTCAGATCAAGGTGGCCAAGGAATTCGATCGCACCCTTCCGCGAATACCTTGTTATCCAGGCGATCTCAACCAGGTGTGGACGAACATCATCGACAACGCGATCGCGGCGATGCGGACCGCGGGCGGCACGCTGACCATCCGCACCTGCCGCGAGGCCAATGAGATGTTGCGCGTGGAGATTGCCGACACCGGTCCGGGCATCCCCGAAGACGTGCTCGAGCGCATCTTCGAGCCGTTCTTCACCACCAAGCCGGTGGGCGAGGGCACCGGGCTGGGCCTGGACCTGGCCTGGAAGATCGTCGTCAAAAAACACCATGGCGACCTGCGGGTCGAGTCGGCGCCTGGCGACACCCGATTCATCGTCTTGCTGCCGCTGGAGCTGCCGCCGGTGGTCGATGTGGCGCTCCCCCAGGATGGCGAGGACACCGCCGAGGAAGGCGCGCGGCCGTAAGCCCGGCGCCGCCCCCAAGGCCAAATCCGGAATACCGCCGGGCGATCAGTAGGTTGGAGCCACCATGACCGATTCTGGGGCGCAGAAGCCCAATCTCGGCCGGTTCGGGTCATTCGGACGCGGCGTCACGCCTGAACAAGCCAGAGACATCGAGGCCCTGGGCTACGGGGCGGTCTGGGTCGGCGGCTCGCCGCCCGCCGAGCTGGACTGGGTCGAGCCCATCCTGGAGGCGACGACGACGCTGCAGGTGGCTACCGGCATCGTCAACATCTGGTCGGCGCCGGCCCGGCCGGTCGCCGAGTCGTTCCATCGCATCGACCGCGCCTATCCCGGCCGCTTCCTGCTCGGCATCGGCGTCGGGCATCCCGAGGCGGTGTCCGAATATCGCAAGCCCTACGACGCGCTGGCGGAGTACCTCGATCAACTCGACGAATGCGGCGTCCCCGCCGACCGCCGGGTGGTCGCGGCGTTGGGACCGCAGGTGCTCAGGTTGTCGGCGCGCCGCAGTGCGGGCGCGCACCCGTATCTGACCACGCCGGAGCACACCGCGCAGGCCCGCACGTTGATCGGCCCGTCAGCGTTCCTGGCCCCCGAGCACAAGGCGGTGCTCACCACCGACGCGGAGCAGGCGCGTGCCGTCGCCCGCAAAGTGCTGCCGGTGTACTTCAACCTGGCCAACTACCGCAACAACTGGAAGCGGCTCGGCTTTTCCGAGGAAGAGACGACTTTCCCGGGCAGCGATCGCCTGATCGACGCGCTAGTGGCATACGGCAGCCCGGCGGCCATCGCTGCGCGGCTCACCGAGCATCTGGACGCCGGCGCCGACCACGTGCCCGTGCAAATCCTGACCAAAGATGAAAACCTGGTGTCGGCGCTGGCCGAGCTCGCAGGCCCGCTGGGACTGACACCGGCCTGACAACCCACAGGGGGAACTCGATGAGCGAGGGCGTATCACTCAAACCCGACTTGGGTCGATACGGCGTGTGGCTTCCCAGTCGTTCCGTCAGCCCCGGCGTGGCGAAACAGATCGAGGCGCTGGGCTACGGCGCGGTCTGGGTGGGCGGCTCCCCCGACGCCGACCTCAGCTGGGTCGAGCCCGCCCTGGCGGAGACCTCGACACTGCAGCTGGCGACCGGGATCGTCAACATCTGGGCCTCGCCGGCCACCGACGTCGCCGAATCCTTTCATCGCATCGAAAAGGCTTACCCAGGAAGGTTTTTGCTCGGTATCGGAGTCGGGCACCCCGAGCACACTGACGTCTACCAGAAGCCCTACGACGCACTGGTGGAATATCTCGACGTGCTCGACGGCGCTTCGGTGCCCACCAGTCGGCGGGTGCTCGCGGCACTGGGCCCCAAGGTGCTGGCCCTCTCGGCGGAGCGCAGCGCCGGCGCTCATCCGTACCTGACGACTCCAGAGCACACCGCGCAGGCGCACGAACTCCTGGGCAACACGGTGTTCCTTGCTCCCGAACACAAGGTCGTGCTGACCCAGAACGCCGGCGAGGCCCACGAAATCGGTCGCCGGACCGTTGAGTTCTATCTGGATCTGAGCAACTACGTGAATAATTGGCGTCGGCTCGGGTTCACCGACTCCGATGTGCGTAAGCCCGGTAGCGACAAGCTGATTGACGCCGTGGTCGCCTACGGCACAGCGGAGCAAGTGGCAGCGCGCCTCAACGAGCATGTGGATTCCGGCGCCGATCATGTGGCGATCCAGGTGTTGGGCGGACCCGACGGAAAGCTGCTGGGCGCGCTGGAAGCACTGGCCGGACCGCTGGGGTTGACGCCTGCCGGCTGAGGGCAGGTCTAAGGTTTGCTCCATGCGAATGCTGGTTACCGGTGGCGCTGGCTTCATCGGTGCCAATTTCGTGCACCGCACTGTGCGCGCCCACCCAGCCGACACGGTGACGGTGCTGGACGCGATGACCTACGCGGGCAGTCGCGAGTCGCTGGCGCCCGTCTCGGAGCACATCACATTGGTGCAAGGCGACATCACTGACGCGGATCTGGTTGGCGAGTTGGTCGCCGAATCCGACGCCGTCGTGCACTTTGCCGCCGAAACGCATGTCGACAACGGCTTGGCCGATCCCGCGCCGTTCCTGCACGCCAATGTCGTCGGGACGTTCACGATCTTGGAGGCGGTGCGCCG
>NZ_JBYCLA010000070.1:0-7022 GCF_057473665.1 Mycobacterium sp. TH-M25 | reverse complement strand
TAACCGCGAACGTCGACGTGTCGGCCGGGAAACCTCGTTCTTGCCACAACAAGTCGACGTTCGGTGCGTACCGGCATCGTTGAGAGGCGCCGCAGCACGATCGGCATGCCGTCCATCGGGATCGGCATGCCGCCGTAGTCCCACCGCGGCTGGTAGCCGGGATGGGCGAGTTCGAGGTGGTAGCGGCGCAGCAGTCGGTGCAGGATCGTCTTGACCTCGAGGCGGCCGAACACCATTCCGATGCACTTGTGGGCGCCGCCGCCGAACGGCGCGAACGCATACCGGTGCTGTTTGTGCTCCGAGCGCGGCTCCAGGAATCGTTCCGGGTCGAACTTGAGCGGGTCGGTCCACAGTTCGGGCAGCCAGTGGTTGGTCCCGGGCCACGTGACCACGTTGGTGCCGGCCGGCAAATAGTGGCCCAGCAGGTCGGTGTCGCGCACGGTTTGGCGCATGTTGAACGGCAACGGGGTGACCAGGCGCAGCGACTCGTCCATCACCAGATCGAGGGTCTCCAGCTTCTCCAACGCCTCGATGTCGAGCGGGCCGTCGCCGAGCCGGTCGGACTCGTCGCGGCAGCGCTGCTGCCACTCGGGGTTGGCGGCCAGGTTGTAGGCCATCGTCGTGGTGGTCGACGTCGAGGTGTCGTGGGCGGCCATCATCAGGAAGATCATGTGGTTGACGATGTCTTCGTCGGTGAAGCTGTTGCCGTCCTCATCGGCGGTGTGGCACAAGACCGAGAGCATGTCGGTGCCGTCAGCGTTGCGGCGCTGTTCTTTGACCCGCTTGACGAAGTAGTCCTCGAGCACTTTGCGGGCCTGCTTGCCGCGCCACCACTTGAACGGCGGGACGCTGGCCCGGATGATCGCGCCGCCGGCCCGCGTGGTGGTGGTGAATGCCTGGTTCACCCTCGTCACCAGGTCGTGGTCGGCGCCGGGCTGGTGGCCCATGAACACCACCGAGGCGATGTCGAGGGTCAGTTCCTTCATCGCCGGGTGGAACAGGAAGCGGGCGTCGTCGGTCGGGTAGTCGGCCACCACGGACGAGGCCACCGCGTCGATGTGGTCGACGTAACCGGTGAGCCGACTGCGGGTGAACGCCTCCTGCATGATCCGACGGTGATACATGTGCTCGTCGAAGTCGAGCATCATCAGGCCGCGGTTGAAGAACGGCCCGATGACCGGATGCCAGCCCTTCTGGGAGAACTCCTTGTTGCGGTTGGAGAAGATGGCCTGGGTGGCGTCCGGGCCGATCGCGACGACCGACGGCAGCGCCGCCGACTTGGCGTAGAAAACCGGTCCGCGAGTCTTGTACAGGTGCAGCGGGAAGTTCGGTCCGCCACGGAACATCTCGATGATGTGGCCCAGGATCGGCAAACCGCTGTCGCCCATCACCGGCTTGAGGCCGCTACCGGGCGGCGGCGTGGCCAGTTCGCGCTCCTTCCAGTCGACGGTCAGCAGCCGCTTTTCCAGCAGGCCCATCCCCGGAATGGTGTTGACCGTCGGCGTGAATCGGCGCTTGGCCTGATCCAGCAGGTACTCGGGGGTACTGATGGTCGTAGTCAACTTCGACGACACCTTCCTCCTGGCGGGCCCGCGGCCCAAGGTCGATCGACTGTGTGGCAGACATCACCGCCCGTCATCCTTCGGGTAAACTTGACGGCTGTCAAGTTTCCTTTTGCGTGTGGCGTAGTGCAAGGTCGTAGGCGTGCGCATCGAGCAAGGGGCTGATCGTGCGACCGAGCAGGCCACGGAAGTCCCGGTTCCGCGGCGACGGGGAGATCGCCAGCGGCATGCCATCGTGCAGGCAGTGCGCGAGTTGCTGCAGGAAAAGCCGTTCGCCCAGCTGTCGGTCAGTACGATCAGCGATCGCGCCGGGGTGGCGCGGTCCGGGTTCTACTTTTACTTCGACTCCAAGTACGCCGTATTGGCCCAAATTCTCGCCGACGCAACACAGGAGCTCGAAGAACTCACCGAGTACTTCGCCCCACGCGGCGTCGACGAGACGCCGTCGGCGTTCGCCAAACGGATGGTGGGCAGTGCAGCGGCGGTCTACGCCCACAACGACCCGGTGATGTCGGCGTGCAATGCCGCCCGCAACACCGATGCCGAGATTCGCGACCTGCTCGACCAACAGGTCGAAAGCGTCGTGCAGCAGATCATCGGCATCGTCGAAGACGAAATACGGGCCGGTACCGCCCACCCGATCAGCGACGACATCGCGACGTTGGTGCGCATGCTGTCGGTGACCACCGTGCAGATGCTGTCCGGGGACTCCGCCTACCTGGGCGACCAGGGTGACGTCCAGCGCGGTGTGCAGGGGCTCGAAGCATTGTGGCTCAACGCGCTCTGGGGCGGCTCGCTGCAGGCATAGCGCGATACCGTGGGTATCGTCACTGCCCATGTCGAAGAAGACGTTCGCGGGAAAGCGGTGCCTGATCACCGGCGCGGCCAGCGGCATCGGTCGCGCGACCGCCCTGCGGCTGGCGAGCCAGGGTGCCGAGCTGTACCTCACTGACCGCAACGCCGACGGCCTGACTGCGACGGTGCATGACGTGCGCGCGCTTGGCGCCGACGTTCCCGAGTGCCGTGCCTTCGACATCTCTGACTACGACGAGGTCGCGGCGTTCGCCGCGGCGATCCATGCCAACCACCCGAGCATGGATGTCGTCATGAACATCGCCGGTGTCTCGGCGTGGGGGACCGTCGACCGGCTGTCGCACGAGCAGTGGGACAAGATGATCTCGATCAACCTGATGGGCCCGATCCATGTCATCGAAAACTTCGTTCCGCCAATGGTGGCGGCGCGTAGCGGCGGACATCTGGTCAACGTGTCGTCCGCGGCCGGGCTGATCGGCTTGCCGTGGCATGCCGCCTACAGCGCGAGCAAGTTCGGCCTTCGCGGGCTTTCCGAAGTGCTGCGGTTCGACTTGGCCCGCTACCGCATCGGGGTGTCGGTGGTGGTGCCCGGCGCCGTGCGGACTCCGCTGGTCGACACCGTCGAGATCGCCGGCGTCGACCGTGATGACCCGCAGGTAAGTCGCTGGGTCGACCGCTTCAGCGGCCATGCGGTGTCGCCGGAGAAGGCCGCGGAAAAGATCCTGACCGGGGTCGCCAGGAACCGATTCCTGATCTACACCTCGGCTGACATCCGCGCGCTGTATGCGTTCAAACGTGTTGCGTGGTGGCCCTACAGTGTCGCGATGCGGCAGGTGAACCTGGTGTTCACCAAGACGCTCAAGCCGGCTCCGGTCCTGCCCCGGTAGGCATGCCGGATTCAGCGCTGGTTCATCGTCCACAAAGCTTGCGCGCCAGGGTTTCCCACGCATCGCCGAGCGCTTGCAGAGATTGATCGTGATCGGTCAGCCGGTGCTCGACGTAGTCGGCCTCCAGCAGCGCCAGCAGGGCGTCGGTCTGGGCGTCCAGGTCCCCGGTGCTGCCGGCCGCGTGCAGCAGCATGCGGACGTGGGTGTGCAGCACCGTCGCTGCCGCGCCGTAGCGGAACTGCGGATCGCGGTTGGCGGCCACCAGGAGTTCGTGATGGGTGTGCGCGAACTTCAGCCGGGACCGCCCGAAGGCCAGCAGTCGTTCCAGCGGTTGCGCGTCGGGTCCCAGCGGTGGTGGGCCGAACATGAATGCCTGCTGGTTGGTCCGTTCGTCCTGGTCGAGCAGCACCATCATCAGGCCCGCCCGGCTGCCGAAGCGGCGGAACACGGTGCCTTTGCCGACGCCGGCGGCCGCGGCGATGTCCTCCATGGTTACCGCGTCGGCGCCGCGTTCGTCGATCAACCGGCGGGCCGCGTCCAGTAGCAGCGCGCGGTTGCGGGCAGCGTCACCGCGCTCCTGCGGCACAGAAACCGGCAGGTCGCGAACCAGGTCGGCGGCGTCCACGAAAACACTGTAACGGCACTGGAACAAAACGGACTATGGTCCGGTTGAATGGATGCGAGGATGTGCACCAACCACCGAAGGGAACTGGAGATCATGCCGAATACCACTGTGTTGGCGCTGGTAGGAAGCTTGCGCGCGGCGTCGGTAAACCGTCAGATTGCCGAGTTGGCCGCCGAGATGGCGCCGGACGGCGTCACTGTCACTGTCTTCGAAGGTCTCGGCGATGTGCCGTTCTACAACGAGGAGATCGACGACGTGATGAACGCCGACGCTCCGCCGCTGGCGCCGGTGACCGCCTTACGTGCCGCGGCCGCAGCCGCCGACGCCGCCTTGGTGGTGACCCCGGAATACAACGGCAGCTATCCGGCCGTCGTCAAGAACGCGATCGACTGGCTGTCTCGGCCATTCGGTGACGGCACGCTCAAAGGCAAGCCGCTGGCCGTGATCGGCGGATCCTTCGGCCAGTACGGCGGCGTGTGGGCCCATGACGAGACCCGCAAGTCGTTCGGGATTGCCGGCGCCAGGGTGATCGACACGATCAAGCTGTCGATTCCGTTCACGACGCTCGACGGTCAACACCCGCGCGAGCACGCCGAAGTGGCTGACAACGGGCGTGGCGCGGTGGGCAAACTGGCTGCCGAAGTCAGCTGATCTCTGCTTTGCTGGGCGAAGCCGGAAGGGTCGCGATGTCGGTGCCCGGTGGTAATCCTGTCGGTACACCGCAGCGAGGCCGTTTTGTGACCTGCGACACGCCGAAGACGCCACCGCGCCAAGGCCTACGACCAGGGAATTCCACGAATGTTTTTCCGAACATCTGGTATCTCCACTTATTGTCGACCACTAGGTGTAGTGTTTCCGACACCGACAGACCCTAGATGTGCCTGGTCGGTCGGGACGCATCAGCCGACGGCGCGAGCTGGCTCAGGCGGACCGGCAGGACGGGAATTCTGCGGCGTGGCGGTTCGCTGAATATCAGTGAGTGCGTGGTAGCCAAGTCCGTGTTTCCATCGTCATACAGAGGGGTTGTAACGCCGATGAGCGTCACCGTTTACACCAAGCCGGCCTGCGTGCAGTGCAACGCCACCTACAAGGCGCTGGACAAGCAGGGCATCGCCTACGAGAAGGTCGACATCACCTTGGACTCCGAGGCGCGCGACTACGTGATGGCGCTCGGCTATCTGCAGGCCCCCGTCGTGGTGGCGGGCAACGACCACTGGTCGGGCTTCCGTCCGGACCGGATCAAAGGGCTTTCCGCAGCAGTCCTGAGCGCCTGACCGGTCAACGGCGCAGCAAGATCAAGGAGGGGATCGCCGTGCCGTCCGCCAGCTTGGTGTACTTCTCCAGCGTCTCGGAGAACACGCACCGGTTCGTGCAGAAGCTGGGTCTTCCGGCAACGCGGATACCGTTGCACGGCCGTATCGAGGTCGACGAGCCGTACGTGCTGGTGCTGCCGACCTACGGAGGCGGGCGGCCGACTCCGAACATCAACGACGGCGGCTATGTCCCCAAACAGGTCATCGCCTTTTTGAACAACGAGCACAACCGATCGTTGATCCGCGGCGTCATCGCCGCGGGCAACAACAATTTCGGTACCGAATTCGCCTATGCGGGCGACGTGGTGTCCCGCAAGTGTGGCGTGCCCTACCTCTATCGCTTCGAACTGATGGGGACCCCGGACGACGTGGAATCCGTCCGCGCCGGTCTCGCCGACTTCTGGAAGGAACAGACGTGCCAACAACCGTCGCTGCAGAGCCTGTAACCACCGGCATGCATGGGTTGCCCGATGAAACGGACTACCACGCGCTCAACGCGATGCTGAATCTGTACGACGCAGACGGCAAGATTCAGTTCGACAAGGACCGCGAGGCGGCCAACCAGTACTTCCTGCAGCACGTCAACCAGAACACGGTGTTCTTCCACAACCAGGACGAGAAGCTCGACTACCTGATCAAGGAGAACTACTACGAGCGTGAGGTTCTTGACCAGTACTCGCGCAACTTCGTCAAGACGCTGCTGGATCGCGCGTATGCCAAGAAGTTTCGGTTCCCGACCTTTCTCGGCGCATTCAAGTACTACACCTCGTACACGCTCAAGACATTCGACGGCAAACGCTACCTAGAGCGCTTCGAAGACCGCGTTGTGATGGTCTCACTGACGTTGGCGGCAGGCGACACGGCGCTGGCCGAGAAACTCGTCGACGAGATCATCGACGGCCGATTCCAGCCCGCCACGCCGACCTTCCTCAACTCCGGCAAGAAACAGCGCGGTGAGCCAGTCTCGTGCTTTCTGCTTCGCATCGAAGACAACATGGAGTCGATCGGACGCTCGATCAACTCCGCGCTGCAGCTGTCCAAGCGCGGCGGGGGAGTCGCGCTGCTGCTGAGCAACATTCGTGAGCACGGCGCGCCGATCAAGAACATCGAGAACCAGTCATCGGGCGTCATCCCGATCATGAAGCTGCTCGAAGACTCGTTCTCCTACGCCAACCAACTGGGTGCACGTCAGGGTGCCGGCGCGGTGTATCTGCACGCTCATCACCCCGACATCTACCGCTTCCTGGACACCAAGCGCGAGAACGCCGACGAGAAGATCCGGATCAAGACGCTGAGCCTCGGCGTGGTGATCCCTGACATCACGTTCGAGCTGGCGAAGAACAACGAGGACATGTACCTGTTCTCGCCGTATGACGTCGAGCGCGTCTACGGGGCGCCGTTCGCCGATATCTCGGTCACCGAGAAGTACTACGAAATGGTCGACGACGCGCGCATCCGCAAGACCAAGATCAAGGCCCGGGAGTTCTTCCAGACGCTGGCCGAGTTGCAGTTCGAGTCGGGCTACCCCTACATCATGTACGAGGACACGGTGAACCGGGCCAACCCGATCGAGGGCAAGATCACCCACTCGAATCTGTGCTCGGAGATCCTGCAGGTCTCCACCCCGTCGTTGTTCAACGAAGACTTGTCGTATGCCAAAGTGGGCAAGGACATTTCGTGCAACCTGGGCTCGCTGAACATCGCCAAGGCGATGGACTCGCCGGATTTCGCCCAGACCATCGAGGTGGCCATCCGGGCGCTGACCGCCGTCAGCGACCAGACCCACATCACCTCGGTGCCCTCGATCGAGCAGGGCAACAAC
>NZ_JBYCLA010000069.1:0-5419 GCF_057473665.1 Mycobacterium sp. TH-M25 | reverse complement strand
CCCAGCTTCACCACCGCCTGCTTCGAGGACCCCCCGCGCGCTGTCCGCAGGCAGCCGGAGATGTCATCAGGACGCACTTCCCAGACGGCCACACCGGCACGGGTGCGGCGGTAAGCGGTTCGGTACTTGGCACCCTCGCCACTCCTGAGCTCCAGAACGCGCGCACGTTGCATAGGCGACAAAGACGCCACGAACGCATCCGTCCGCGCGGCGTCCCACCACCGCTCGTCGTCGACCGACAAGTCCTCAATGATCGAAGCGAGGCCTCCAATTCGTGGCGGCGGCGGCGTGGGCAGAGGTGCCCGGTGAGTGCGGAGACCCGGGTCGCCAAACACCCACTGAAGATAATCAGGGCGCAACTCACAGTGCGGCTCGGCGGTATCGGCGGGCGCGTCCAGCGCGCCGATGATGAACATGCGCGGGCGCGACTGCGGCAGAAACCGCCGCGCGTCGAGCGCCAACACGTCGACCGAATAACCAAGGTCGTTAAAGGCGACGATAGCCGCAGTCAAGTCATCGCCGCCGTGCGAAGTGGCGAGCCCAGTTACGTTCTCGAGCACCACCACCGGCGGGCGGCTTTTCCCAAGGCGCTCGAGCAATTTCACAAAATGCCAGAACACACCCGACTCCCGGCCAGCCAAACCGGCGCGGGCTCCCGCCAGCGACAGATCAGTGCAAGGGGATGATGCCCACGCGAGCGACGCGTCGGCCGGCAAATCGATCGCCTCGACGTCGGCGATGTCGCCGAGCGCGAAGGTATGGCCGTTCGACTCTCCGAACTGGCCGAGATACATATTGCGTTTGTCGGCCTCATAGTCATTAGCCCATGTCACCTGGAAACCAGCCTTTTCCAGCCCCATACGGGCAAGGCCGATGCCCGCGAAAAACTCAATGGCCTTCGGCTTGGATCGAGCGCCGCGAAGCGGAGTTACATTCCCCACGCGGCTCACAGTATCGGCCGCCGGCGACAACGCTGGGGTGACGCTCCGATAGCGTCGCTGAGGTGGCCAAATCGTGGGCGTCCAGCGACCACACCCGTCGCTCCATGCAGGGGAACCGCAGCCGGGACACAGCCCCGGAATTGGCGGTGCGGAAACTTGTTCACGCGATGGGGTTGCGCTACCGCGTTAACACTCGCCCATTGCCAAAGCTGCGCCGGACGGCTGACATGGTATTCACCCGTCGGCGAGTGGCGGTGTTCATCGATGGTTGCTTCTGGCATGGCTGCCCGATCCACCACCGTCAACCAAGCGCTAACTCCGACTACTGGACGGCCAAGGTAGCGCGGAACCGAGCGCGCGATCTCGCCACGGATGAGGCGCTGGAGGCTGCGGGCTGGACAGTGTTGCGGTTCTGGGAACACGAGCCACCTGCCAAAGTGGCCAAGGTAGTGCACACCTCAGTCTCCGCGAGCCCGCCTAACCAAAACCGCTGAATACCCTAACCAATGTCAGCACCGACCTGCAAAAAAACAGCAAAAGCTCGGACTTACAGACCAGGGAAGGCGTCCCGGATGAGCTTCAGCAGCGTACCTGCGCTTTCCCTGTCGATTTGAATGCTCTGAGACACTTTGCCGCGAATCTGACGGTCCTGCGAACCATAGGTGTCCAACTGCAAGATTCGCTTACCCTCAGTATCGAATACCCGCCAACCGCACAAAACTGGCCCATGAAGCGATGAGGCGGTAGACGGCACCGATGTGAACTCATCGATAAATGCCATGCAGATTCGCTCCATTCGATTCATCACGAATTGACGCGATCATAGCGTTAGACAGATTCAACTCTGAACAACTGTCGATTCGCATGACTCAGCCGCCCGCCACCTCACCCTCCCCCGCCGCAACCAGCAACATGAACGTCCGCTCCCCCGCCCCCACCTTGGTCGTCAGCACCAGCGGGTAATACCCATCCGGCACCGACTCCGCCACCTTGACCGTCACCGTCGACGTCCCAGACCCGTCGTCGCCGAACTTTCCCGATACCGGCTCCGCGGAAATCCCTGCTTCGTAAGACTTTCCGCTGATCTCGTAATCACTCGGCCCGTCGACCATCCGCTGCACGTTGACCGTCACATCCGTCGACGTCCCGGCATCCACCGCCACCAAAGCCGGCGACACGTTCATCGTCACTGCCAGGCTCCCCGCTCCGAACGACGGCGGCGCCGACGATGCGGCGGTCCCCCACGACTTGTTCGGTTTCGGCGACAGCGAGAACGCCAACTCCCCACCATCGGCGAGCATCGACTCCACAAGATACGTCTTATCCGTCGACCGCCCATCGACATGCAGGCCGGCAACATATTGCATCCGGTGAAGCCCGGACGCACCGGGCGCCGAGATCCGAATGGATTTGCCTGCGGGAAGGGCAATGTCGATGCGATCGAACAACGGCGTATTCACCGTCAACGTCGACGTGCCGGGCACAAAAGGATATAGACCCATCGACGCCCACACATACCACGCCGACATCGCGCCCAGGTCGTCGTTGCCCGGCTCGCCATCAGGTGTCGGACTGAACAGCGTGCCGCGAATTCGGTCGACCAATTCCTGTGTCCTCCAGGGCTGCCCGATGTAGTTGTACAGCCACGGCACCGCGAAGTCCGGTTCGTTACCCGCCCACAGATACGGCTCCACCGGACCAACGTTGAGCTTCGAGGTGAACTTGTCCAGCCGCTTCGACACCGCATCGCGCCCACCAAGTGCTCTCACCAGGCCGGCCACATTTTGCGGCACGTACCAGACGTATTGCTCGGCGTTGCCCTCGTCGAACCCGACCTGGCTGAAGCAGCCCTCACCGGGCGGCACCACCGCTGGGCCCGCAGGGAAAAACCCCAGGGCATTACGCGGCTGAATCGAGTGCGTGGTGGGATTGAACAGGTTCTGCCAGTACTGCGCCCGGTCCTGAAACTCAGCAGCAGCTTCAGAATCGCCTAACGCCGAGGCGAATTGGGAGATCGCGAAGTCGTCGACCGACCACTCCAACGAAATCGACGCGGCCGGGAACGACCCGTGGCACGACGAAGACGGTAACGGCAGGTAGCCGCGTTGCACATACGTCCCCACCGCCGGCCGCTCCACGTAACCGCGCCGCCCGACTCCGCCTTCGGTCGCGGCATCGAGCATGAAGTGCAGCGCACGGTCGACGTCAAAGTCCCTGGCGCCGAACGCATAGAAGTTCGCGATCAGCGGCACCACGCTGTCGCCGGTCATCTCCGCGGTCGCGGTGTTGGCCAGCGCCCACCGCGGGAACGACCCACTCTGCTCGGCGTCGTTGACCAACGACTGCGCCATGTCGCTGGCCTCCCGCGGAAACACCATCGCCTGCAGCGCGGCCACCCCGCGATAGGT
Organism: Mycobacterium sp. TH-M25; assembly: GCF_057473665.1. Classification (NCBI taxonomy): domain Bacteria; kingdom Bacillati; phylum Actinomycetota; class Actinomycetes; order Mycobacteriales; family Mycobacteriaceae; genus Mycobacterium; species Mycobacterium sp. TH-M25. The sequence goes on along the minus strand of NZ_JBYCLA010000069.1, from coordinate 2,070 downwards.
GTCCCAGTCGGAGTAGTTGGCGTACTGGGTGTGGCCCGGCGGCACAGTGTGAAGTTCGCGGTCGAAGCCGATGTAGCGGCCGTCGACGTCGTTGAATGTGTTGGGGTTCAACAGCGAATGGTAGAGCGCGCTGTAGAACGTGACGATGTCGTCCTCGGTGTAGCCGGCAACCCTGATCCGCGACAACGCGTCATTCCACTGCTTGGAGGCGGCGGTGCGCGCATCGTCAAAGCTCACCGCGGCCTCGTCGAGGTTCTTGCGGGCTCCGTCAATGTCGACGTAGGACAACGCGGTTCGCACCTCGAGGTCCGAGCCGGCCGGGAACTCGACGTATCCCCCGCTGGACCCCTGATAGCTCGAATAGGCGCTGCGGCCGTCGGGAAATACGTCGAAGCCGTCCCCGGTGCCGAACGATGTGAACGGCTTGCTGAACTTCATCGCGAAGTACACCGTGTAGACGTTGTCCTTGCCGCAGAACCCGCCGCTGGTCGCCTGCCCGGTGATCGTGGTGTTGTCGTCTTCGATCTTGATTTTCGCCGCCGAGGTGCCGCCCAGTGATCCGCCGGGGCGCACGAAGAACCGCGCCGCACGATCGTTCGGATAGTGAAATCGCCCAATGCCCGTGCGGTTGGTGGCGGTCAGTTCGGCCTCGACGCCTGCGGAAGGCAGTCGCACTGCGTAGTAGCCGGGCACGCCGCGCTCGTGCTTGTCGTGCGCGATTTCCTCCGAGGCGTTCCACGGCTCCGAGCCGACCGGGCTCGTCGTCGGCAGCATCGAGATGTCACCGAACGCCGGGCACCCCACCGAGGCGTGCGTCATGCTGAACCCGGTGGACCGCCCATTGGAGTGGCTGTAGCCCGCATAGTTGCCGACGGTGTCCGGCGAGTACTGCACCATCCCGAACGGCACCGACGGGCCCGGGAAGTTGTTGATCTCCCCCACCGTCTTGCCGCCGTTGCCCGTACCGATCAGGGTGTCGACGTGCTCGACCGGGTTCGCCACCATCGGCGGCGGCTCATAGGACGTTGGCGTGGCGCTGACCAGCATCGCGCTGACCAGCACCGCCGCCGCGATAACCGCCACGGCACCCCGTCGTGACCGCATAGCCGCATTCTGCTCCTGAGCCGGCGCTTCGCGTGGGAGGCGGATCGGTGGGGCGGCCGATACCACTCAGTCATGCACCTTGTTTCAACGCTCGCGGCGGGGCGTTAGACAGTTGCGGCCGACCCTAGTTCAGCCGCTCCGCCGCCACGAACAGATTGTGCGGGGCGGTGTCCGCGACCGATACGCTTTAGCATCCCGTGCTTGCCCGCAGTGTGCGGCACGCTTCGTGCAGACGTGCTGGGGATAAGCGCGTGATCCTCCGGCGCAACGCGGCGCGCGGCAGCGTGTGAATGTTGTCGAAGTTGACGACGCAATCGCTAGGCACGTGGTCCTCGGCAGCGGTCAGCTGCAGCTCCGACACCAGTCCCCTGCGGGTCCGGGTCAGTGCCGCGACGACGACCCCGCCGATCCGGTCGGCGACGGGATCCCTGGTAAGGACCAGTACCGGCCGGTCACCGCCAGGCGTGGCGGCGAACCAGAGTTCACCGCGCCGCATCGGCCCAGTCCGCCCAGTCCTCCGCTGGCCCCCAATCGGCGATCTGGGCGAGCGCTTTCTCGTCGTCCGTCAAGGGTTTTTCGGCGTACGCGTGCACGTCCTGGTCGGCCGCGAGCTCAGCCAAGTGGCGTCGCAGCGCATCGCGAACGAGCTCAGACCGGTCGATGTCCAGCCGCTGCGCCCACTGCTCAATCTTCGCTGCGTCGGCGTCGTCGACGCGCACGCTGATCATTGTCATACATTGATTCTAATCTGTATGACACCGGCCGACCACCGTCGCGCTGGCCGCTGAGCCATTGTGAGTGGCTGGACCCGACGTCGGTGATGCTAGGAAACGTCCGGCAGCGGACGCGACGCGCAGACAGCGATGGAGCGTTCACACATCGTTCTTGTTGAGCAGCAATTGAATTCGGCGAACCAGAGTTCACCGTCGAGATCAACTCGTATACATGTCAGAGGTAGCCGATACG
>NZ_JBYCLA010000068.1:0-2877 GCF_057473665.1 Mycobacterium sp. TH-M25 | reverse complement strand
GGTAGATTAGCGATGCGTCGGGATCCTCGGATTTCTCTGCCGTAGTTCACCCAGCCCGACCAGCGAATTCCATTGTGCGGCACAAGCATCTGACCTTACTAACAAGTCTTCAAACTACCCCCATGGCAGGCGCCGATTGAACTGTGAAGAAGTGACGGCGTTGCTTCCCTTGATTGTCCAACCCGACGCGCCGGGGTCAGTGTTCACCCACGCCGACATCAGCCCGACGTAGTCGCTCTGACTGCAAGCTGAGCGATACAGAGGCGGCAGCGCTGGGAGGAGCTCGACGGCTGGGAGCGGGTGATTCAAACCGGCTTGGGTGAGGTAACGGCTCGATTGACCGACCTAAGTCGATCGGGCCGGATCCATCCGCCGCCGTTTTGCTCGTGCGAGCAAAACAGAGCCTGGCCCCTCGCGTGCACGGTTTCGATGTCTGCTCCGAAGCACTGGAATGCCGACGCTGGCTGGCAAGATTCGGTCTCCATGCAGGGGGACTGAGTCCAGGGCGCTTGCCGGGTTGGCCGTCACTTGAGAGTAACAAGGCCAGGCTTCACCCGACCACTTCCGGCTCGTGTTGTGCATTCGGACTTGGGCAAGCACCGAGATGTCCCGGCGCGAAAACCGGGTGGACGACCGAGTTGGTTGATCATTGTCGCCGGTCACCGCGGAGCAACCGGTTAGCACCGGGAGTCGCGGCAGGAGTCACCGGCTAATCCGCGCTAGTTCGCGCAACTCGCCGATATTGCTCACCGGTCGCGCTCCACTGCTCGAAGCCCATCACATGGAACGGCTTACTGAGCGGTGCGTTTTCGCACAATTTCCGCGGGCGTCGGTAGACGCAGACAGATTAGGCCCACGTATTGGCCATCCATGAGAGTGACGCGGTAGACGGTGGCGTGGATCAGCACCCATCCCCCCCCGTGGGCGCTGATCCGGAAGAGTCCGTCCGTCGGCCCGTCAGCGAATTGCTGGGTCATCGCACGTAGGACCGGACGGTCACCGGGGTGCACCAGCGGCTGATCGGTGTGTTCCCTGCGCCAATCGATGTGCGGGCACGGCGGGTCGATCCACTTCAGTAGATTCCACCCTTTGAGCTCGACAAGCGCGCGGTGAACGCCGTCCTGCTCCATCCCCCGGAGGATTCGCTGGGCCAAATCGTCAGCCGATACCGGAGCGTCGGAACGAGGTGCGCGCCAATTCATGGCACGCGCGATCAAGTGGTCGGTGCCGTCGGGCTGTCGCTCGAGTGCGGCACGGGCGACGAAGCTGACGCGGATGGGCTTCTCGTCAAAGCTGGTGACGTCCCATGTGCTGCAGAAGGTGTCGCCGGGTTTGCAGCTCAGGGATTGCGCAAGCACGAGCGACTCCGCTTGGTTGATGTCGCCGATCGGCAGGTCGGCGGCAAATGGCCGATCGTCGTGTTTCTCGACGCTCACGTCCAGACCGGAGTTCAGCAGAGCTTGGGTGGTGCTGCTGGCTGTGGCGGTCGTGAGATTCCATTTGACTGCACCTGGCAGGGTTCGACGAGCAGAGGTGGCGTTTGGCGGACCAATCCACACCTGCACGCCGTGCACCGGGCCGCCATCGTCCATGGTTATGGCGTCGGTCCGGATGATGGCCTTGCCGCCCAGCAGGTTGAGGGTAATGCCGGTTTTGCTGCGGACCGTCTGCCCGACGGCTTCCCTGATGGCCCCAAGATTGGAGTTTCGGCGCAGATAGTTAGCTAGCGGTACGAATTTTCGCAGGGCGTCGCCTTGGGCGACGACGACGGGTTGCTGGCCGAGGACGTCGAGCAGCAGCCAATCTCGATTCATAGGTGATGATAATAAGATCGTAAAGGTGCTGCCACCGACCAAAAGTGACAAATTCCGCCTATCGCGGCATATCCGTGAGGTCGGGCGTAGGCATCACAGTATGCGGAGATTAGCCCAGCGGCCAACCCCGTGGGGGTGACCACCGGCCGGGGCTGCCGGCGAGCGCGGTGAAGGCGCGGTCGGGAACGGTCCGCAGTGCCGTGTTTCGGGCGTGGGTAAGAAGTCGGGATGCGGGGGTGGCGAATCGGTCTCCGTAGCGTGATGCCAGGTACATCAGCAGCATGCGGCGTCGTCTTTTGAGGTAGGCGGTGCGTCCTGAATGCGCCAGAGTCACAGCGTCTTCGAGGCCGAGGGCGGCGCCTTGGCCGAAGGTGGGCCGTAGGGCGTGGGCGGCGTCGCCGAGCAGGACGACCGAACCGACGGTGAGGCGTCGCGGGGGCCGCAGTTCGACTAATTCATCGGTGATGACACGGCGACGGTCGCGACGGACGATCGCGTCGGCGAGGGGCGCTGGCCAGTTCCGGTAGCTGTCGAGGTCCGCGTGCCCGCGCCGAGCCCCGCCGTAGGCGTAGGTTTTGTCGTCGTCGAGGGGCACGATCCCGAATTCTGCGTGGCGCCCCCAGTAGAAGCCGATGTCCTCGGGCGGTCGGTCGAGGATCCATCGCCAGGCGGTCACGCCGGTGTGGCCTGGTTGTTTGGTTCTCCACAGCGAGCGGCGGACGGTGCTGTTGACGCCATCTGCGCCGACGACGAGATCGAAGGACTGGGCGCCGTGTTGGGTGGTGATGGACCCGTCTGGCGTAACACTGCTGACGGCGTGCGCGGGACGGAGGCAGCGCTCGGGGAGTTGGCCGACCAGGGCCGCAATCAGGGCGGCCCGGTGGGTGACGACGAACTGGGATCCGCCGCTGAACTGCGCCAGGGTTCCGCGGACGAGTATCCGCCCGGTCTCGGTCTGGATGCTGATCGCCGCCGTCGATCGGGAGTGGGCTTGGAAGCGGTCGCGCAGGCCCAGTATCCCCAGGCAGCGTAATGCATTGGGCGGCAGCGCGATTCCCGCGCC
>NZ_JBYCLA010000067.1:0-3378 GCF_057473665.1 Mycobacterium sp. TH-M25 | reverse complement strand
TCCCGGGAGCAGGCGGGGGCACGTTGTTCATGACCAGCACGCCGGCGCCCGTGTCGCGGGAGAACACCACGGTCGCTGTTCCGGTCGCCAGCGGGCGGGAGACCGTTTGCACGTCGGGTGCGGCCAGCACCTGCTCGGCCACTGTCGGTGGTGGCGTGGGCCGCAGGGCGATCCCCGCGCCGAATGCCGCCAGAACCAGCACGGTTGCAGCTGCTGCGGCGAGAATGACTGCACGTCGCCGAGATTGAAGGCGAGTTCGCCTGTTGACTGCGGCCAGCACCGAACTGCGCAATTCTGGCGGCGGGTCGGCCGCGGTTGTCACGGAAAGGATCGCCATCGTCTCGCCGACCGCGAGTACTTCATCGGTGAAGGCCTGCGCGAGCGGCGACGGCAACACGGCGATCTGTCGGTCGACGTCGGCGCGCTCGGCGGCGGAGAGAGCGTGCAGACCATAGGCGGTGGCCAGGCCGAGCAGATCGAAGTCGGTCGGCTCGGTCATGGCACACCCAGACATTGGCGCAGGCTGCGCAGCGCGTCGCGCATGCGTGATTTGATCGTCGAGACGTTGGCTGAAAGCCGCTCCGAAACCGCGGCATACGTTAATCCTTGGTAGTAGGCCAGTTCGATGCACTGCCGCTGCTTGTCGGTCAGCTCGTCCAAGCAGTGGGCTACCCGGCGGCGTTCATCATCGGCAATCGCGGCTTCGGCGACGACATCACTGGGTGGCTCGATGCTGGCTGCGCCGTAGCGTGATTCACGCCGACTAGCGGCCTGCTCGGCGCGCACCCGATCGACGGCACGCCGGTGCGCCATGGTGATCAGGAAGGCCAGGGCGGACCCCTTGGTGGCGTCGTAGCTTGCCGCGGTCCGCCACACCTCCAAATAGATCTCCTGGGTGGTTTCTTGGCTGTATCCGGCATCACGTAGCACCCGATTCACCAGCCCATACACCCGCGGTGCGGTCTTGTCGTAGAACGTGGCGAACGCGTCGACCTCGCGGCGTGCCACCCGGTGCAGCAGTGCGTCCAGGTCGCTACTGGGATGCGGAGGTTTGGTCATCGACCGGTAGCCTAGCCGCAGCGGTGCCCGGGTTAGGATCGCAAACCCGTCCATGACCGCGTTGCTGCCTCACCGAGCGGGAACATCAGCACGAGTTATCACGTGGCCGAGTGGGCGAAGGTCCACTGGTACACGTCCAGATAGCCCGCACGGAAGCCGGCCTCCGAGTAGGCCAGGTAGAACTCCCACATGCGGGCGAACACTCCGCCGAATCCCAACGCGGTGAGCGCGTCGCGCCGCTTGCCGAAGCGTTGCCGCCACAGGCGCAGTGTCTCGGCGTAATGCGGTCGCAGCGAACTCAGCTCCACGGTGCGCAGGCCGGTGCAGTGTTCGGTGATGTCGAGGATTGCTTGGGTGGACGGCAACAAGCCGCCGGGGAAGATGTATTTCTGGATCCAGGTGTAGGTACGACGGCTAGCCATCATCCGATGATGCGGCATGGTGATCACCTGGATTGCGACCCGCCCGCCCGGGGTCACCAGCCGGTCCAGGGCTTGGAAATAGTTGGGCCAGCAACGATAACCCACAGCCTCGATCATCTCCACCGATAACACCGCGTCGTAGCATCCGTCGACGTCGCGGTAGTCGCACAGGTCGATCTGTATGCGGTCAGACAGCCCTGCAGCAGCGGCCCGCTGCCGTGCCAGCCGTTGTTGTTGGACCGACAGTGTGACCGAGCGGACGTGTGCGCCGCGGGCGGCCGCACGCAGGCAGAGTTCGCCCCATCCGGTACCGATTTCGAGGACTCGACTGCCCGCCCCCACCCGGGCAGCGTCGAGCAGCCGATCGATTTTGCGGCGTTGCGCGTCGGCCAGATCGGACCATGACGCGGGCAACTGTGCGAACAGTGCACTGGAGTAGGTCATCGTCTCGTCGAGAAACGCGGCGAACAGATCGTTGGACAGATCATAGTGAGCGCGCACGTTGCGCCTGGCCTGGGTTGGGCTGTTGGCGTGCCAGCGGGGTTGGCGCTTCAGCGCGATGGGACGCAGCCGCTGCAGCGCGGTGGGCACCAGATCACCGACTGAGGTGGCGAACACCGTCAACACCTCGGCCAGCTCCGGTGAGTGCCACTCGCCGGCCATGTAGCCTTCGCCGAACCCGATCAGGCCCGCCCGTCCGATCCGGTGGGCCAGCCGCTTCGGGTCGCTGATGACCAGGGTCGGCGACGTCGGATCGGCGGCACCGATCACCGTGCCGTCCGGGTAGACAAGGCGCAGCGGTAACCGCGCCGCGGCCCGCCGCAGCAGCCGGTCGGCGACCACCGCCGATGCTGCGGCCACCGGTCCCGAGGGGACCCTGGCCAGCTCTGGCCACTGTCCCAAGTCGATTGTCTCCGCGGCCAATTGAGTTGCAGTGGTGTTCACCGTTTCACCACCGGGACTCGCCGCAGCCACAACGCGATACCCTGCACCCGAATACGCATCGCAACCACCAGCGGCGCCAGTGGCGCCAGCAGCTGCATCCGCGCGACACGACCCGTGGTGGCCGGGGCTCCTGTGCCGCGCAACCGGGCGGCGAACGCCGGACGGTTATCGCGGTACAAGGACACGTTTATCGCCACGCTACGGTCGGGGCGGGGGGCGTGCACCAGGTAGTCACCGTCCACTGGGTTGAACGGTGACACGAAGAACCGCTTGGCCACCTGCACCGGTTTGTCGGCAGGTGGCAGCAGGTAGGGGTGACGCTGGCCGTAGGTGTTGTGCACCTCGGCGATCACGTGCTGCAACACGCCGTCGCGGTCATGGCACCAGAAGATGGTGATCGGGTTGAAGACGTATCCGAGGACCCGTGCCTGCAGCAGCGCGGTGACCCGGCCGTCGGGCAGGGCCGCGTCATGCTCGGCGAGGAAGCGGTCCACTCGTTGACGCAGCGTGTCGCCGGGGCGACCGTCGAAATGGTCGCCGGCGTCGAATCGGGCGAATGGGCGAAGCCACCGCGGCAGCCGCGGCAGCGCGTCGACGTCGACATACCAGCTGTAGCTCCGGTAGTTGAACTCGTGGCACACAGGAGCCCTCCGGATGTGGGTGATCGTGGTGCGGTAGATCGCCGGTGTCAACATGAGAACACCTTGCCGCGCATCGTGGTGGCCGGCCAGTAGGCGCCGAGTCTTCGGGCCGCCCGGACTCCGGACATGGCACCGTCCTCGTGAAACCCCCAGCCGTGGTAGGCGCCGGCGAAGGCGATTCGGTCATCGCCCAGCGTCGGCAGTAGGCGTTGGGCGGCAACGGAATCGCGGGTGTAGAGCGGATGATGGTAGGTCATTTCGGCGATCACCGTGTCGGGGTCAATGACGTCAGCGCCGCCAAGTGTCACCAT
>NZ_JBYCLA010000066.1:0-3450 GCF_057473665.1 Mycobacterium sp. TH-M25 | reverse complement strand
TGCCACCTTCGGGGCGATGGTCTGGGTGTTTCAGGACGGTCATCTGGCCGGGCTGCTCGGCGTCACCGCCACGGGCACCCTGAACGCCAACATGCCGCCGTTGATGTTCTGCTTGGCGTTCGGGATATCGATGGACTTCGAGGTGTTTCTGCTCTCCCGGATCCGAGAGCAATGGTTGGCCTCGGACCGAAGTGCTGCGGCCAATGTGTGCGCAGTTGCGGTCGGCGTGGCCCGAACAGGCCGAATCTTCACCGCCGCCGCGGCCCTGATGGCGGTCGTCTTCCTCGCGATCGCCACCTCCGGAGTGTCCTCAATGAAGATGTTCGGCATCGGACTGGCGCTGGCGGTCATCGCCGATGCAACGGTGATCCGGCTACTGCTGGCGCCGGCGCTGATGAACCTGATGGGCACCGCGAACTGGTGGCTGCCCCGTCCACTGGCCCGGCTGCACAGCCGGTTCGGCATCGACGAGACAGCACCGGCTGCGGCCGGCAATCTCGAAGCCGTAAACGCTCCGACCACTGAGACACCCCCAAGGGCATAGGTTTTGTCACCGTGCAACATTCGCCACGAAGACGTCTGACCGTCGAACACACTCAACCCAACAACCGATAAAGACCGAAGGGTGAAACACCTATGGACATGACGACAATCGAATCGTGGGACCTCGGCTACCGTGGAACCCACGACCGTCACCGACTTGCTGATGGCTGCGAATTATATTTCGAACTCGAAGGCGAAGGACCGTGTCTGACCTTCGTGTCGACGATCTACGTGGTCAGTACGGCTTGGCGTAATTTCACCCGCAACCTGGCGCCGTCGCACCGGTTGCTGACCTACGACCTACGCAATCAGGGTGCGTCGACCGGGCCGGCGCAGGGCTTCGACCAGCACGTGAGCGACCTTGCCTCGTTGCTCGATCATCTGGGGGTCGAGCGAACTTACCTTGTCGGATCATCGATTTCAACGGTGATCTGCCGAGACTTTGCCGTTGCCCATCCCGACCGGGTCGCAGGACTGATTCTGGTTGGGCCGCCGTTCAGCGCTTGGGGATCGCGGCGGCGGACCCGGATCACCAGGTCATGGCTAACCACATTGAAAAACGGCGGACCCAAGCAACTTTTCGACACGCTGTACCCATTAGTGTTCGGCGATCACGCACAGTCGATCGGCGGCACCGCCACCTATCTCGCGTTGCGGGAACGATTCTTAGCCATCAACTCCGCGGCGCAACTGGAAGCCAATCTCACCGATGCGCTGCAGACAGCGTCCGACAACGACATGTTGCCTCAGGTGCTGGCCCCGACATTGCTCATCGGTGGCGACGATGACTTCTGTGTAAGCCCATCGGGTCTACACGCCGTGGCGGCCATGATGGCTGACGCGCGAGTCGAGATCATCGAACAGTGCGGGCATCTGCCGTTCTTCGAGCACACCGACCGATTCGAATCGGTGCTCGGAGAGTTCGTCAAGACAGTCGAAGCACACTCTGCCCCGCTCGCCGCGGACACCCACTAGGCCCGAAAACTGACGCCAGCCAGCTGGAAGGAAGGTGACACGAATGTATGACAGCGACATCCGAGAACTGCCGCGGCGCTATCTGCAACTCGCCGAGGAACGACCTCACGACGACGCGTTAATCTACGCCCGACCGCCACACGACGGGATTCGTCTCAGTTGGTCGGATATTGCCAATCGCAGCGACGACCTCAAAGCAGGATTCGCGGGGGCCGGAGTCGCGCCGGGCTCGCGATGTGCGGTCACCCTGACCGACCATCCGGACATGATTCCTGCACTGATCGCCCTATGGCGCCTGGATGTAACCGCCGTTCTCATCGATGGGATGTGGGGTGATCGACTACGCCGCAACGCGATCCAACATTCTGGTGCAGACTTCGCGCTGGACTCCATTGAGGGGGCAAAGGTCGTTCGGATAGGGGAATCTGGAGATTTTCCGTACACTATGCCTGAGGATACCGCAATGCTCGGCTACACGTCGGGAAGCACCGGCGATCCCAAAGGTATTCCGTTTACACACCACAAGCTTGCGCTGACAATGTACGCCTCGGCTGCGGCCGGCGCGGCCTTGCGCGGCACCCAGGCCACCCGGATAGCGTGCAGTGCCAGGCTATCGGGCTCGGGAACACTGAACATGCATTACACCTGGGCAGCCTTCGCCGACGCGGCCGTTGTGGTCCTTCCCGAGCTGAACATGCGCACCGCCCGTGACTACTGGAGTCGCATTGATCACCACGGTGTGGAGCAAACCTACCTGGTGCCGGCGCTGGTCGACGTGGTCAATCACATGGCCGGCCCGCGCGCACCCGAGGGTGCATCCCCGCTGTGCTTAAGTGGCAGTGCGCCGGTGTCCAGCCATGCCCAGCAACGCTTCTACGACCGCTTCGGTTTGCCGTTGGTGAACTGTTACGGAATATCTGAGGCGATGTGCGCCAGCTTCTTCGGGTGTGTGCACTCCGGTATCGCCACCAACGACGTGGGCGTGCCATGGCTGCTGCAAGCCCGCCTGGTTGACGCGCAGGGTACGCCAGTTCTCGGTGTCGGTGAGGGCGAGCTGCAATTGGCAGGGCCGACGCTGCTGGACGGCTACTACGGTAACGCCGCGGCCACCGCAGCCGCATTCGACGGTCGATGGTTCAAAACCGGAGACATCATGCGACGGAACCGATCCGGCGTCTACAGCATCGCCGGCCGGATCAAAGACGTGGTGATGAAAGGTGGATTCGCCGTCTATCTGAACGAGGTGGAGGAGGCTGCTCTCGCCGTCGAAGGGGTCATCGAAGCTGCCGGGACACCACTGCAAACCCGTACTGGTGAAGACATCGGGTTGATCGTGCGGATCGCCGCCGGCAGTGTCGCGGACACCGTGTCGGTTGCCGAACGGGTACGTGAGGATCTCGGCGTGCACCGCGCTCCGCGTCGTGTCATCGCCGTCGACGACCCACTGCCGCGCACCGGCCAGGACAAACTGGATCGGCGTGCGGTGGCGGCGCTGTGGGTATCACAGACCGAGACCACCGCGGCGGTGCCCAGTGCCTGACGTGCTGAACGAGACGGAGTTCATCGAGCGAGCCCAAAAGTTCCTGACTGCGCTGCGAGGCCCCGAACATCCTGTCGTGGCCTGTGAGCAAGACCTGGTCAACGAGGCCGGGCTAGACTCGCTGCAGCTGATCGCGCTGCTCGAGTTCGTTGAGCAGCTACGCGGCGAGGAGTTGCTCGAGATTCCGGAGTTGGGCGAGCTGACCTTGCGCAATGTCTACCACAAGTTGTTGATCGGGCAGGACGGAACCGACGTCCTGCTGCACCGATCGAGTTCAGATAGTGAGGAAATGTGATGCCGGAAGCGCCGAAAACTGTCTTGTTAACCGGGGTTACCGGGCTGGTCGGGGGAGCTCTGGCCTTAGAAATGTTGCGTTACACCAAGGATCGGCT